>CAUAHS010000104.1 GCA_958428885.1 uncultured Eubacteriales bacterium | reverse complement strand
AACAAGGGGGAAACCCCTTGATAGGGTTTCCCCCTTGGACCCCCTTCCTGATCTTTTATGAGCAAAAAGGGGGGTTCCGCCCGCTGCGGCGGGCGGCCAGGGGCGCCGCCCCTGGACCCTGCCGCCTTTGAAAAGGCGGGCGAAACTTTCAAACGCGCGCGTTGCGCGCAAGTCACGTTACTGAGAAGCGGAACACGGTGTGCTGGCGGTACTCTGCGCCCTTTTTCAGCACGGGGGAGGGGAAGTTGGGGTGGTTCACGGCGTCCGGGAAGGCCTGGGTCTCCAGGCAGAAGCCCCAGCGCCGGGCATAGGGCGCTCCGCCCTTGCCTTTCGGGAATCCGTCCATGCCGTTCCCGCTGTAAAACTGCACGCCCGGCTGAGTCGTCAGCACGTCCATGCACACGCCGGTCTCGTCGCTCACAGCGCGTGCAGCACGGCGCAGCGTTCCCGCTTCGCCGCTCACGACCCAGTTCTGGTCAAAGCCCCCCGCAAGCCGCAGCGCCTCAAAGGGTACGTCCGCCCCCTCACCGATCACCACGCCCGAACGCAGGTCCATCGGCGTGCCCTCCACCGGCGCTATCTCGCCCGTGGGTATCAGCGCAGCGTCCGTCGGCGTATATGCGTCGCCGAATATGCTCACCCGCTGTGCGCTCACCGGTCCCGAGCCGTGGCCCGAGAGATTGAAATATGCGTGGCTCGTCAGATTGCACACCGTGTCAGCGTCCGACACAGCGCAATAGTCTATCGCCAGCGCCCCGTCCGCAAGCGTGTACGTCACCTGCACGTTCAGCCGCCCGGGATAGCCGGCGTCGCCGTCGGCGCTCACCAGCGAGAGCACCAGCCGGGAGCCTGTGACGTCCTCTATCGCCCAGAGGCGCTTGTCAAAGGCCGCCGGACCGCCGTGGAGATGGTTCTCCCCGTCGTTTCTCGGCAGCAGGTACTCCCGCCCGCCGAGAGTGAAGCGTGCGCCGCCTATCCGGTTCGCACAGCGCCCCACGATCGCCCCGCAAAAGCCCGTCTGCGCCCGGTACGCCTCCAGACTGTCAAAGCCCAGCGCCACGTCCAGCAGCCCCCGGCGCGACGGCACCCTCAGCGAACGCAGCGCCCCGCCGTAGGTCAGCACCTCCGCCTCGAGCCCGCCGCCGGAGAGCGCCACGCACCGCGCTTCGCCCCCGTCGGGGAGAATGCCGAATGGAGTTATGTTAACCGACATTTATCTCAGCCTCCTTAGAGTTAGAGCTCAAGCGCCCTCAGCGCCTCGGTTATATCCTCAAAGGCCATGGAGTGCGAGGCCTTCACGAGCACCGTGTCCCCGCGCCGGAGCTGGTGGGGGAGGTCGGCTATGAGCTCTGCCTTGCTCTCGTAGTGCCGCCCGCCCATCGCCTCGGAGAGCGGACCGGCGGTCAGCAGCAGTGCGCCCGCGTCGAGCGCGGTGCGGCCGGTCTCGCGGTGGAACTCCTCGCTGTGCTCGCCGAGCTCGAGCATGTCGCCGAGCACGCACACCAGCCGTCCGCCGAGGTCGGCGGCGGAGAGTATGGCCATCTGCGTGGAGTCCGGGTTCGCGTTGTAGCAGTCGTCGACTATCGTGAGGCAGCCGGTGTTGATGACGCTGGCACGGCGGCCGACGGGCTGGTAGTCCGCAATGCCCGCGGCTATGTCGGCGTCCGGCACGCCGAGCTCGATGCCCACTGCGGCGGCGGCGAGTGCGGCATAGACCATGTGCCGCCCGAAGGCTCCGACGCGGGTCTCGATGCGGTGTGCCCCGCTCACGACGGTGAACACCGAACCCCCGGCTCCGAGGCAGCGGTAGTCCTCGGCACGCACGTCGCAGTCCCTGCCGAGACCGTAGGTGAGCTTGCGCTGTTCGCAGCGGAGCGAGGCGAGCAGGTCGTCGTCGCCGTTTACCACGACGAGACCGTCACGCGGCATCTCCCCGAGCAGTTCGGTCTTGGCCCGGAGCACGCCGGGGCGGTCGCCGAGAGCCTCGAGGTGGGAGCGGCCTATGAGCGTATAGACGGCGATGTCCGGCCTGGCCATGGCGCCGAGGCGGTGCATCTCGCCGAAGTGGCTGATGCCGAGCTCGATGACCGCAGCCTCGGTCTCCGGGCCTATGCGGAAGATGGTGAGCGGGACGCCGAGCTCGTTGTTGAAATTCTTCTCAGTGCGCAGGGTGTTGAACCGCCGGGCGAGGACGCAGGCGACCATCTCCTTGGCGGTGGTCTTGCCGGAACTGCCCGTGATGCCGACGACGGGGACCTTCACATCGGAGCGGCAGCGCGCTGCGAGTCTGGCCATGGCCCGGGCCACGTCGGGCACGGTGACGACCGGGCCGGAGACGCCCTCCGGCACCCTCTGCGCAAGGCAGCAGGGCGCTCCGGCTTCGAGTGCGGCGGCGATGAACTCGTGCCCGTCTCGCCTTGCGCCGGGCAGGGCGCAGAACATCAGCCCGGGCGCTACCTCGCGGTTGTCCCGCACAGCGCCGGTCACCGCGCGCTCGGCTCCGCCGCCGTGGAGCGTGCCGCCGGTGTATTCCGCGACTTTTGCTACCGTCATGTCTATCATGCGTATTTCTCCATAGAGGAATCGATTATCCTCTGGCACAGCTCGGTGTAGGAGATGCCGAGCACGGCGGCCTCCTGGGGCACCAGGCTGGTGGGCGTCATGCCGGGGAGGGTGTTTATCTCGAGGAACCAGAAGTTCCCGTCCTCGTCGAGTATGAAGTCCGCGCGCGAGTAGGCGGAGAGGCCCAGCGCGTTATAGACGGTGAGCGCCGCCTTTGCGAGGCGCTCCTCGGCCTCGGCGGGGATGGGGGCGGGGGTTATCTCCTCCGCAGCGCCGGGCTGGTACTTGTTCTTGTAGTCGTAAAAGCCGGTGAGCGGGCGGATCTCGATGCTGGGCAGAGCGGCGCCGTCGAGTATGCCGATCTGGATCTCCCGCCCGGCTATGTAGCGCTCCACGACGACGGCGCCGCCCTCTGCACGGGCGGACTCGAGGGCGTGCAGCAGCTCCTCTCGCGTGTGCGCGATGTCGACGCCTATGCTCGAGCCGGAGTCCACGGGCTTGACGACGCAGGGGAGCGCGGTCCCGGCGCAGACAGCCTCGGGCTCGAGCGTGCGGGCGTCATAGAGCTTCCACTCGGGCGTGAGCACGCCGAGGGGGGCGACGACGCGCTTGGTGAGGTCCTTATCCATCGCAATGGCGCTGCCGAGGTGGCCGCTGCCGGTGTATTTTATGCCCAGGAGGTCGAAGGCGGCCTGGACCCTGCCGTCCTCGCCGCAGCGGCCATGGAGAGCCATGAAAACTATGTCCGCCATGGCGCAGAGCTCGAGCACGCGGTCCCCGAACATGGACTCGGACTTGAGCTTCCGCGAGGCCTTGACCGCCTCGAGGTCGGGGGCGGTCTCGTCGATGCGCGTTCCGCCGAGCGCGGGGGGATTTTCAAATATGCCCTCGAGCGTGCCGGGGTAGTCCTCGAGGCCGAAGAACATGTCGCAGAGCACGACCCTGTGCCCGAGCTCCATGAGCGCTGAGGCTATCTTGGTCCCGCTGGAGAGCGAGACGTTCCGCTCCGGCGAGAGCCCGCCGCAGAGCACCACTATGTCCATATATGAGCACCTCTTTCCAAAGTACTGCGAGTATAGCATACTATGCGGCGCATTTCAAACCATTTACAGTCCCACGGATGGGGACGGCGCATTTTTTCCGCCGGGCGCTTGACATCCGCCGCCGGGGGGCGTATACTGACGGCAATTGAACAGGATTTTCAGGGCGGAGTGAAAGTCTCCACCGGTGGTATAGCCCACGAGCCGCAAGGTATGATTCGGTGCGATTCCGAAGCCGACAGTACAGTCTGGATGAAAGAAAATCTTTTCACGCAGCGAAAGCTGTGCAATTGATTTGCTCTGGAATGGATGCCATTCCGGAGTTTTTTTGTCCCCTCCGGGGGACGCCCTTTGCACGCGGAACGCCGCCGGAATGGAGCCCTGAACAGCTTGTTCAGGGCATTTTTGTTTTTCCGGAGGCGAAATATGACCGACACAGAATATATGCGCATGGCCCTTGAACTCGCAGGACGGGGCGTGGGCCGCACCTCGCCGAACCCGATGGTCGGGGCGGTCGTCGTGAAGGACGGACGGGTCATAGGCCGGGGCTTCCACGAGCGCTGCGGCGAGGCCCACGCCGAGCGCAACGCCCTTGCGCACTGCACGGAGTCCCCCGCGGGAGCGACGATGTACGTCACGCTCGAGCCCTGCTGCCACCAGGGCCGCCAGCCGCCCTGCACCGACGCCATCCTTGAGGCGGGAATCGCCCGCGTGGTGGTCGGCTCTGACGACCCGAACCCCCTCGTCGCCGGCAAGGGCATCGACATCCTCCGCCGCGCGGGCGTGGAGGTCGAGACGGGCGTGCTCAAGGCCGAGTGCGACGCGCTCAACTACGTGTTCTTCCACTACATCACCACCGGCCTGCCCTATGTGGTCATGAAATACGCCATGACCATGGACGGCAAGATCGCCACCTGCTCGGGCAAGTCGAAGTGGATAACCGGCGAGGCAGCGCGGGAACAGGTTCACCGCGACAGAGCGCGTTACAGCGCCATCATGGCCGGGGTCGGCACCGTCCTCGCGGACGACCCGATGCTCAACTGCCGCATCGAGGGCGGGAGGGACCCTGTCCGCGTCATCTGCGATTCGCACCTGCGCACCCCGCTGACGAGCCGCATCGTCGCCACCGCGCGGGAGATACCGACCATCCTCGCCACGGTCAGCGCGGACAAGGAGGCCATCGCCCCCTACGAAGCCGCGGGCTGCCGGGTCTGGACGCTCCCAGAGTGCGGCGGACGGCCCGACCTCACCGGGCTCATGCGCCGCCTCGGCGCCGAGGGCATAGACAGCGTCCTGCTCGAGGGCGGCGGCACGCTCAACTGGACGGCCCTCGAGAGCGGCATCGTCTGCCGCGTCCAGGCCTATATCGCGCCGAAGCTCTTCGGCGGAGCCGGGGCGAAGTCGCCCGTCGGCGGTCAGGGCGTGGAGGACCCCGCCGGAGCCGTGCGGCTCAGGGACATAAGCATCCGCCGCCTGGGCGGGGACATACTGCTGGAAGGGGAGGTCGAGAGCCTTGTTCACGGGAATAGTTGAGGAACTGGGCACCATACGTGCCGTCAGACGCGGCACAGCCTCCGCCGTGCTGAGCATAGGGGCGTCCGAGGTGCTCTCGGATCTGAAGATCGGCGACAGCGTCGCAGTCAACGGCGTCTGCCTCACGGTCACGAGCCTCGACGACGGCGGTTTCACGGCGGACGTCATGCACGAGACGCTGGGCCGCTCGTCCCTCGGCGCCCTGATACCGGGCAGCCGCGTGAATCTCGAGCGCGCCATGCCCGCGAACGGCCGCTTCGGCGGTCACATCGTCTCCGGACACATCGACGGCACCGGCAAGGTGGCCTCCGTCCGCCCGGACGACAACGCGCTCTGGTACACGATATACGCCGCGCCGGAGCTGCTGCGCTACATCGTCGAAAAGGGCTCCGTCACCATCGACGGCATCAGCCTCACGGTGGCGGCGGTGGACGAGACGAGCTTTTCCGTCTCGCTCATCCCGCACACGGCGGCGGTGACGACGCTCGGCAAAAAGCGCGCGGGCGACACCGTGAACCTCGAGACGGACATCATAGGCAAGTACGTCGAAAAGCTCCTGCGCCCGGCTCCGGAGCCGGAGCGGCAGGGGGGCATAAGCTGGGAATTTCTGGCCGAACACGGCTTCTGATACAAAAGGAGGAACACAGACATGGATGACAAGTTCTGCACCGTTGAAGAGGCGCTCGAGGAGCTGCGAGCCGGGCGCATAATCATATCGATAGACGACCCGGACCGCGAGAACGAGGGCGACATGATCTGCGCCGCCGAGTTTGCGACGACGGAGAACGTGAACTTCATGGCCAAATACGCCAAGGGCCTCATCTGCACGCCGATGAGCGAGAAGATAGCGGCCTCCCTGGGCCTGGAGCAGATGGTGAAGGTGAACACGGACAACCACTGCACGGCCTTCACCGTGTCCATCGACCACGTGGACACCACGACGGGCATCTCGGCCGAAGAGCGCGGCTACACCTGCCGCAAGTGCGTCGACCCCGACGCAAAGCCGGAGGACTTCCGCCGCCCGGGCCATGTTTTTCCGCTGACTGCCCGCCGGGGCGGGGTGCTGACCCGCAACGGCCACACGGAGGCGACGGTGGACCTCTGCCGCCTCGCCGGCCTGAAGCAGTGCGGCCTCTGCTGCGAGATAATGAGGGACGACGGCACCATGATGCGCACCACGGAGCTGCTGGAGAAGGCGGCGGAGTGGGGCCTCAAGGTCATCTCCATCAAGGAGCTGCAGGACTACTGCCGCCGCCACGACAAGCACATGTTCTGCGAGGCGAGCGCCAAGCTGCCCACGCGCTACGGCGATTTCCAGATCCGCGGCTATGTCAGCGACCTCACCGGCGAGCACCACGTGGCTCTGGTGAAGGGCGACATCGGCGACGGGCAGAACATCCTCTGCCGGGTCCACAGCGAGTGCCTGACCGGCGACGTGTTCGGCTCCTGCCGCTGCGACTGCGGCCAGCAGCTGGCGGCGGCGATGCAGCAGATCGAGCGCGAGGGCAGGGGCGTGGTGCTCTACATGCGCCAGGAGGGACGAGGCATCGG
>CAUAHS010000103.1 GCA_958428885.1 uncultured Eubacteriales bacterium | reverse complement strand
TCGTGCCCCACCGAGTCCTCCGAAGATGAGCACTCGCCGGAAACCGAGCTCGTGCGCCCGCTTGAGTGCGGCCATAGTATCAGTGTCGTCCTTGCGGACGGGGCAGATCTCCACATTCGGCGCCTCCGGCACGTAGCCGAGGGAATCGAAGTCGCCAAGCGCGAGGTCAGGCTGTATGCCTAGCCTCGCCAGGTGCTTGAGCCCGGCATCCGCCGCGATGACAAGATCGCCCTCCTGCGGCCGGAGCCGCTCCTCCGCGAGCTCCGCCGCGGCAATTATATAGCAGGTTTTCATATCGTCCTCCACCCTCACTCGGCCAGGGCCTCAAGACCCGGTCTGTCCGCAATGCGCACCGTTCCGCGGGAGAGGCTCACCAGCCCCTCGGCCTGGAAATAACGCAGCATTCGAGTCACCACCTCGCGCGCGGTGCCCAGGTGTGCGGCGATGCGCTCGTGCGTGATGCGCAGCTCCTCGCCACCCTCGAGAGCCGATTCCTCGAGCAGGAATGCCGCGAGCCGACGGTCGAAGCTCTTCCAGAGTATCTGCTCCACCAGCCACATGACCTCGGAAAAGCGGGAGGCCATGAGCTCGTTCGTGTAGTTTGCAAGCGGCGCCGACTCCTCCATCACGCGCTTGTAGACGTCCGGGGAGATGACCAGCAGCTCCGAGGGCTGCTCGGCCTCGATGGAGACGTCGAATTGCAGGCTCCGCATCACGCAGGAGGCGGAAAAGAGACAGATGTCGCGCTCAAAGAGCCGGTAGAGCGTTATCTCACGCCCGGCGTCGGAGATTATGTATGCCCGCAGCCGTCCGGAGCGCACCGCCAGCAGACCGACACATTCCCCGCCTGCTCCGGCGAGCTGTTCGCCCGTCTCAAGTCTGCGAGGCGACGCCGCTGCCTCCAGCGCACGCCGCTGTGTATCGGTGAGCTTGTCCCAGACACCGGGGAAAAAGGCTTCAAGTTCCATGCAGAGACCTCGCTTTCCCCCGTATTATAAACCATCCCCCTCCCCGGCGCAATGGGCCTGGGGAGGGGGAATTCCAGCTCAGCTTTCCATCTGCTTGCCGAGGAAGGACGCCACAGTCTGGGCGAGCTTGTATTCCACGTCGCCGGAGGGCGGGGCGTTCTTGGGCGAGGCGAAGATCACACAGCCCATGAGGTCGCCCTCGGAGATGACGGGCGCTGCGACGGAGACGCAGTAGCCGCTCTCGCCGTCGGTGACAGGGAGGCTGCTGCCTCCGGATTCGTGCCGGTAGACACGGCGGGATTCCATGATCTGCTCGAGCTCGGGTGAAACGCGCTTCTCAAAGAGTTCGCGCTTGCCCCCTCCGGCCACGGCGATGATGACGTCCCTGTCGCAGACCGCAGCCACACAGTCCGTGGACTTGTGCAGCGAGTCGCATATTTGCGCCGCAAAATCGGAGAGCTCCCCAATTGGCGAGTACTTCTTAAAGATGACCTCCCCGTCCTTGTCCGTAAAAATCTCCAGCGGGTCGCCCTCATTGACAACATTGGCACTGATGGCCCTGTCCGCATGGTGGGTCGAGGTTTGCACAACCGTCACAGGCTCCGTGTCCGGCTCCGGCAGCTCGCCGCGGCGCAGCAGCGTGTCTATGTCGGCCTTGAGCTGTATCTCGACCCGGTCCTCGTAGACCTTGATGCGCTCGATAATGAGCTCCAGGTCCTGCTTTTCGAGCTTTTCCTTTCCTATGATGTCGTCAAAGACCTCCATGGCGGTCTTGGCGGCGCGGTTCGTGCGGATCATCGTGTTGCGCCTGTCCGTGACGTGCTCAATCTGGCTCTGCAGTCCCTCTATCTTCCGCAGGAGGTCGGCCTCCAGCTCGTCGTAAGTCGCCTCGAGCACGGCCTCGTTTTCCGGGTGGCGCATGATGTCCCGCACGCGCTGGCGCTTCGTGGCCTTGAGCTCCTCCTGCGCGTCGAGCAGCACGTCCTCGAGGTTTGCCGCGCTGCGCTCCGTCTCCGCCACGTCCTCGGGCTCGCGGGCGAGCTCGGCGTTGAGTTTTTCGAGCATCTCGGCGGAGTTGTCGCGCACCTTCTTCACATAGAGCTTCACCAGCTCGTCAAGCTTGTCCACGCGGATGTGGTGGGTAGTGCAGCCGGCGGTGCCGCGCCGGTGATAGGTGCCGCAGGTGTAGGCGGGCTTGAGGTCGCGCCGGCTGAGCGCGAACATGGGCGCGCCGCAGTCGCCGCACTCGAGGAAGCCGGAGTAGACGTTCTCGTTTATCTTGACGCCGCGGTAGTTGTACTTCGCCCGCTTCTCGCGCAGGGCCCTGATCGTGGCGAAGGTGCGGTAGTCGATGATGGGCTGGTGGTGGTTTTCGATGACGATCTGCTCCACCTCGTCGCGCAGGATGTCCCGGCCGTTTATCTTGGCGCGTGTGTACTTGCCCTGGCGCAGCGTGCCGATGTAGAAGTCGTTGTCGAGTATGCCCTGGACGGTGGCGATGCTCCACGCGCTCTTGACGCTGCGGCGGTATTCCTCGCCCTCGGCTATCTTGCGCTCGCGCTCGGCCATGCGCGGCGTGGGTATGCCCTCGTCGGTGAGGGTGTTGGCGATCTTCTTGTAGCCCCAGCCGTCGATGTAGAGCCGGTAGATGCGGCGGACGATCTCGGCCTCGACGGGCACGACCTCGAACTGCTGCTTCTTGTTCACGATGTAGCCGTAGGGCGCGGCGCATATCCACTTGCCGTCCTCCTGACGGCGGCGGATGACGCTTTTGACCTTCTTGCTCGTGTCGGTGACGGGCATCTCGTTTATGAGGAACTGGAACTGGATCTTGAGCCAGTCGTCGTCGTTCGGGAAGTCGATTCCGTCGCCGATGGAGATGATGCGCACGCCCGCGTCGCGCAGGTCCTCAAGCTCGACGAGGCCACGGCTGTTGCGGCGCGAGAAGCGGGAGAAGTCCTTGACGACGAGGATGTCGAGCCGGTGAGCCAACAGCTCGCGGCGCATGGCCTGATAGCCTTCGCGCTGCTCGAAGGTGTAGCCCGAGCGGTCGCGGTCCTCGTAGAATATGAGCTCCGCGCCCGGGAACTTGCGCTCCACGAAGTCGGAGATGATGGCCTTCTGGTTCTCGATGGACACATTGTCCCTGTCCAGCTCGTCGTCCACCGATATGCGGCAGTACCCGGCGATACGCAGCCCCGCGTTGTCCGGCATAGCGGTCTCCTCCTTTGCGTATAGTACAATAACAATATGTAATATAGCGTTATTAATTGATTACATTGTAACATACCTCTCGCCTTTCCGCAAGGGGAATTGTCATCATATATTTTGCACTCAAATGCACAAACTTGTCGAATCTTAAAAGTTTTTGCATTTGAGTGCACAAACTCGCAGATTTTAAGAAGTTTTTGCACTCCAGTGCACAAACTTGATTCCGGCGAGGCAGCATTTGCAGCGAGCGTAACACATTCAAAGCGCCCGCCGGTGGGCTTTCTCACCGGCGGGCTTCTTCTTACCTCTCCTGCGCGGCGTGCTCTGCTTTGGCGGCCTTATCGCGCTGCACCTGCAGCTCGGCGGCGCGGCGCTTGTTGTAGGCCAGCAGGTCGAGGACGCTCGTGTGCAGGTCTTCGCTGCCGGACTTGTAGACGGCGACCTGGTACTTTTTCGGCTTGTACTCCCGGCACAGCCCCTCTATCCGCGCCCTGACGGCCTCGTTGGCGTCCTCGGCCCTCGTCAGCCACACGGCCACGATCTTTTTGTTGTCCAATACATCTATTTGCAAGCGCAAATCAGCTCCTTTGGCAATAGTTTCCGCGGTCTGTGCGGGATTTATTCTTCTTTTCCCGGCCCGCTTCCGGCTGATCTGGCTTCTTCAATTCGATTCTTCATGTACGAGCGTACGCTCGTACGCGAGCTTTACGCCGCTAACTCACGCCGCACGCTGCAGCAGCTCCACGCCCACGAAGCCGCGCACGCGGCGACCGCCGGGCAGGTAGATGTTGTTGCTCTGCTCAAGGCCGTAGAGCTCAAGGTTCTCGCAGACGTACAGGCTGAAGCTCCGCGCGGAGAGCGCCTTGAGCGCGTTGTCCTCGCACCAGAGCCGGTACACGGCGTAGAGGTCGCGGCTGCTCGCCTCCGCGTCGGCCCGGAAACGTATGTAGCCCTCGCTGCGCATGAAATCCACCGCGTTGTTGCCGTCGCTCACCGCCTCGGCCATGTTCTCTCTCGCGCGCTCGCTGAGCGTGAAGCTGTAGCCGTTGGCAATGAGCCGCCGCAGGCCCTCGAGGCACCAGAGGAAGATGCCCTCCGCCTCGGTGCACATCCGCTCGGCTATGAAGGGGTCGTCCCTGCGGCCCGCAGGCTTCGGCCTCGTCGTCAGGATAATCTGACGCCGGAAAAAGCCCTCGCTCCGGTCGTAGAGCGCCTTGAGCGAGCCGTTGCCGAAGCCCAAAAAGCGGACGTACAGGTCGCCCTGGTAACTCTGCTGGCCCTTGCGCTCCAGATCCATCGGCAGCTCGGCGGTGACGATGGCCTTGATGTAGTTCGTCTGCGGCAGAGCCTCGATCTTCATGTCGTCGTCGAGCATCACCAGTTCGTGCTCCAGGTCGGCGCGGGCGAAGCGGCTGGTTTCGATCTTTGAGATGCTGCCCGTCGCCATGTTCGTGCCGAGCAGTGCGCGGAGCACGACCCCGATGCGGCTCTTGCCTTCACCTCCGCGCCCGATGAGCATCAGCATCTTTTGCCCCTTCGTGGTCGGCAGCAGGCAGTAGCCCATGAACTCTTGAAGCGTCGGGATGTCCTCAGGGTAGAGCAGCTCGCCGAGAAACCTGAGCCAGGTCTCCGGCGCCGCTGCGCCCTCGTTGTAGGCCACAGGGAGCCGGTTGCGGCAGAACTCGCGCTCCGCGAGAAAACGCCCGTCGAGAAAGAGCGCGCCGTTTGCGACGTGGATGCGGTCGCGCTGGATGGGCAGGTCGGGCGCGTAGGCCTCGAGCCTCAGGGCTTCGAGCAGGTTCGCCACGCGCTTCGTGAGCCCGGTCTGGAAGAAGGGCTTGAGCTCCCCGTAGATCTCGCGCCGCAGCGCGTCCTCGTCCGTGACCCGCCCCTCGACGGTGAAGAAGGTGCCGTTCACGCTCTTCATCGGGTGGGTCTTGAGGAACTCCTCGCAGAACTTGACCTCATTGACGGTCTTGCCGTCGTACCATTCGGGAAACTCAACCATCGCGGGCCTCCATCAAACGTGCGGTCTCCCGCTCGACGTGCCGCGTCTCGGCGCCGCCGGCGCCAACATCGAGCAGGTAGCCCGCCCACTCGCCGAGCCGGCAGGCCTCGGCGTACTCTTCCCTGGGCTCTTCGCCCATCGTCCTCGGCGCGAGCGCCCGGCGGCAGCGCTCCAGCTCCCGCTTACAGGCCGCGAGCCCTCGCGGGTGCGCCGCGCCTTGGCCGAAGTCCGCCTCGAGCCGCCGCGCCGCCTCGGCCTTCGAGCAGCCGAGCAGGCCCGCCGTGAGATCGACCACGTCCCCGTGTGCGCCGCAGCCGAAGCAGTGGAAGTGGTCGCCGTAGAGCTTCAAACTCGGCACCCTGTCCTCATGGAACGGGCAGCGCATGAATCCGCGCCGTACCGTCCCATACCTCTCCGCCGTCTCTTCCAGCGGCGCCGCGTGTCTCAGCACGCTGTAGTTTGCCATTCGCATTCCTCCAAATTCGTTGTAAGGGTCAAGCCCTCCACCAGTAATATGAGGAATACGCGAAAAACACGGCAAACAGCATGACAGGCCGTTTTCAAAAAACATGACATATGATACAATGAGAAAAAATCCCATGGAGGGTATGATGGTACATAACCTGCTGACACTGGAATTTGGGTGGGATACTGTCACATATGAAGGACGTTCCGTTTCGACGGGCACGTTCGGGTGCGAGGCTTTGAATATTCCCGACGCTGTTATCGCGTCGCTTGCCGAACCATGTCGTGTGCTCAACGAGTTCATCGCGGCGCTCGGGATGCTGAGCGTGACGGATGAGCTTCTGGAGAGGGCGCGCGGGGCCGCGCTTCAACTTCTCAATGCCATGCTTGAGATGGAGCCGTTTTCGCACCTGGACCGTGACTTTTACGCGCCAGGCATTGCAGACGCTTTCACGCCGGAGGCCATCGAACAGGTGCGTGCGCTCAACATGGCCATGCTCACACGGGGCCTTGCGGCGGCACAGGAACCGAGCCTGCGCAAAGGTGCGCTGCTGAGCAAGATCGCGCCCGTCCTCGCACAGCTTGCGTTTTCACTCGCTGAGTACAAACGGGCTATGGCAGCGCTGGCCGAGGCAATAAACGCGGACGATGTGGAGCGGACGCCGGACGGCTTTGCTACAGCGTTCAGTGCGCATTTCTCCGCTTCAAACGACAGCCTGATGGCGCTGGCCAACGCCTCCGTGCAGTACGCCTCGGCAGGCGAGCCGCCGCAGCTGCTTCGCCGGATGAACTATGTGTCGTTCGTCGGGCTGCTGCGCTCGGACCTTTACGAGGGTCTCATCATCGGCCATGCGCCGCGAAAGTGCGCCGTCTGCGGGCGCTGGTTCCTCACGCTCGACGCACGCCGCACGAAGTATTGCGGCGGGTTTGCTCCCGGTGACGCACACGGCAGAACATGCCGCCAGGTTGGAGCCATGCGGGGACGTGAGCAGCGTGAGCTCGCCGGAGATCACCCGCTGAAGGCGATTTATAACC
>CAUAHS010000102.1 GCA_958428885.1 uncultured Eubacteriales bacterium | reverse complement strand
ATATCAAGGCGTACCCCACCGGCATCCGGGAAAACGGCGGCCAGTACACCCACGGCGCCATATGGCTGGCCATGGCCTGTCTGCGCACAGGCCGCCGGGCCGATGGGCTTGAGCTCTTGAAAGCGGTCCTGCCCCGGCTCGCACCCGAATACGGCGCAGAGCCCTATGTGCTCGCCGCGGACGTGTACTCGAACCCCGACCGCTATGCGCAGGCCGGCTGGAGTTGGTATACGGGCTCCGCCGGCTGGTTCTTCCGGGTCGTGACCGAGGACCTGCTCGGCCTGCGCCTTGAGGGCGGCCGGCTCACAAGAGAGTCCAACGCCCCCGACGGCTGGAAAGCCGACGTGAAACTGAGCGGGCAGGAAATGTGACGGCTTTTGTGCGGGCAAAAAGTAGCAAGGGGGAACTCCCCGCCGGGGGCTCCCCCTCCGTTTGTCCGCTTGAGCGCAAGGCAGCTTCGTTCACAAATAATTTACCTCCTTCGGGAGAATTTGTATGGCAAGGCTTGCGTTGTGTGCTATAATATCGGTTGATTTATCAGACAGGAGGGGTGCCGGATGGAATTTCGGCGCGAGGAGATCCTGCCGGGCGTGTTTCTGACCGCCCTGCACACCGACAAATTCAAAACGGCGTCGCTGAGTCTGAGCCTGCTGACGCAGCTCGACGGCGAGACGGCGTCCATGAACGCACTCATCCCCAACGTGCTTCGGCGAGGCACGGTTCGCTGCCCCGACCTTGACAGCCTTGCCGCCTACATGGACGGGCTGTACGGACTGCGTGCGGAGCCTGTTGTCCGCTGCATAGGCGAGATACAGGCCCCCGGCTTTTACGCCACCTTCCCGGAGGACCGCTTCCTGCCCGGGAACGAGCGGCTGCTCGACAAGGCGGCGGAGCTGCTGGGCGAGCTGCTGCTGGCTCCGAACACCCGCGGCGGCCTGCTGCTGCCCGATTATGTGGAGCGCGAGCGCGCCAGACTGGCCGAGAAGATACGCGCCAAGCGGAACAACAAGGACGCCTACGCCGTCCTCCGGCTCATAGAACTCATGTGCGCCTATGAGCCCATCGCCGTCGGCTCCCTCGGCTCCGAACAGGATGCGGAAAACATAAATTACGTCGCTCTCTCCAAGCACTATAAAAACCTCATCGCCACTTCGCCCATCGAGGTCTTTTACTGCGGAGCTTCCGGCTGGGAGGATGTGCTCTCCGCCGTCTCCGGTGCGTTGGAGACTTTGCCGCGCGGGGAGATAAACTGGGACATGGGCACCGAGATACGCATGAACTCCGTCGAGGAGCAGCCTCGCGTGTTCAGGGAGCACATGGACGTCAGCCAGGGCAAGCTGGCAATCGGCTGGCGCCTCGGCGAGTGCATGGAGGAGCCGGACATGGCCAAGATACGGGTCTTCAACGCCGTCTACGGCGGCTCCCCCACGTCCAAGCTCTTCATGAACGTCCGCGAAAAGCGCTCCCTCTGCTACTACGCCTCCTCCGGCGCCGACATACAAAAGGGTCTGCTGATGGTCGCCAGCGCCGTTAACTTTGAAAACTTCGGAGCCGCGCGCGAGGAGATCCTCGCCCAGCTGGAGGCCATGCGCCGCGGCGAGATAACGCCCGAGGAACTCGAGAGCGCGAGGCTCAGCTGCTCTTCCGCTCTCCGTTCCGTGGAGGACGACCCCTACGCCCTCGAGAGCTACTGGCTCTCCATGAACGTCTCCGGAGCCGAGATAAGCCCCGGAGAGCTGGCCGCCGCCTGTGAGCTCGTGACGGCGGAGGATGCCGCCGACATCGCCCGCAGCTGCGAGTGTGACGCGGAATATTACCTCTGCGGAAAGGAGGACGCTGCGGATGAGCCTGAGCAGGACTGACTTTGCCAACATCGGCGAAACGCTGTACACCGGAACGCTGGAAAACGGACTGCGCATCGTGGTCGTCCCGAGACCGGGATTCATGAAGAAATACGCCTTTTTCGCCACGAATTACGGCGGGGTCATGCGTGACTTCTCCGTGGACGGCCGCCGGGTCGAGACGCCCGAGGGCGTGGCGCATTTTCTCGAGCACAAGATGTTCGACATGCCCTGGGGCAACGCGCTGGGCGTCCTCTCGGCAAACGGGGCTCAGCCCAACGCCTACACCTCGGATTTCATAACCGCCTACCACTTTGAGTGCACGGACGGCTTTGAAAAGAACCTCGACACGCTGCTCGAGTTCGTCTCCACGCCGTATTTCACCGCCGAGAGCGTGCTCAAGGAGCAGGGCATAATCGGCGAGGAGATCGGCATGTCCGAAAATGACCCCGGACACGCCGTGTACTATGGGCTCATGCGCTGCCTCTACGAAAAATGCGCCGTGCGCGACAGCGTTGTCGGCACGGTGGAGAGCATTGCGCAGATCACGCCGGAGATACTCACGGACTGCCACCGGGCCTTTTATGCGCCTTCGAACATGCTCCTCTGCGTCATCGGCGACGTGGAGCCGGATTCCGTCGAGGCTGCGGCCATCCGCATACTTTCACCCGCGCTAGCGTCGGTACCGGAGCCGGATTACGGCCCCATCGAGGGGCTTGCGCCCTGCAAGGCGCGTTTCTCCCGCGACATGGACGTCTCTGCGCCCCAGTTCATGATCGGCGCAAAGCTGCCGTGCGAGGGCAGCGGTGACGAACTGCTGCGCCGGCAGCTCGTGGCGGCGCTCTCACTGCGCTGCCTTGCCGGCACGTCCTCCACGCTCTACACTGGCATGTACGCCGAAGGACTCATCCGCAGCCTCTGGAACGAGGCCGACTGGGGTCCCTGCGCAGCCTACGCCGTGCTCGGCGGCGAGAGCCAGGAACCGGAGCGTGTGCTCTCGCGCCTCTCCGAAGCTGTCGCCAAGGTCGCCGCGGAAGGCTTTGACCTCGACGCCTTTGAGCGCTGCCGCCGTGCCGAATACGGCATGCGCATACGGGCTCTCGGCCAGGCCGCAGGCTTTGCGGACACCCTTGCCCGCAGCTGCTTCGCCGGCACGGACTGCCTGCACGCCTTTGAGCTGCTGCCGCAGCTCACGGCCGACGAGTGCGCCGCCTTCGTCACGGAATACCTCGCCCCGGAGCGGCTTGCGCTCGCGGTGGTACAGCCTACGCCTCGAAAGGATATGTAACCATGCCAACTATGATGAGAGACGCCGCCATCAGCTTCCCCATGCTGGGCGGCCTCACCCTTGACTTTCCCGCGAGCTTCGAGCTCTTCGGCCACACCTTCTATCTCTACGGCGTGGTCATGGCCATCGCCTTCATCGCCGCCGTGTTCTATGCCTCCAAAAAGGCCCCCCGCGTCGGCATAAAGGGCGACGACATCTTCGGTCTCGTTCTCTGGGTGCTGCCCATAGCCATCGTCGGCTGCCGGATCTACTACGTCATCGCCGAGTGGGACCGCTACAAGGACAACTTCTGGGACGTCTTCAAGATCTGGGAAGGCGGCATAGCGATGTACGGCGGCACGATAGCCGGCGTCATCACTGTCATCGTCTGGAGCCACGTCAAGAAGATCCGCTTTGGCGCCACGCTGGACGTCGCATCCTCGGGCCTCATCCTCGGACAGGTCATCGGCCGCTGGGCGAACTTCGTCAACCGCGAGGCCTTTGGCCGCCAGACGGACATCTTCTGCCGCATGGGGCTCACCACCCCGGACGGCACCACCTACTACGTCCACCCGACCTTCCTCTACGAGAGCCTGTGGAATCTCATCGGCTTCATCATCATAGACCGCTACTGGTACCGCAAAAACCACCGGAAGTATGACGGGCAGATCTTCATTTTCTACGTTCTCTGGTACGGCGCCGGTCGTGCCTGCGTGGAGGGTCTGAGGACCGACAGCCTGTACATACCGGGCACAAACATACGCACCTCCCAGCTTCTGGCCGCCGTATCCGCGCTTGTCGCGCTGGTCATCCTGCTGGTGAATATAAAACGGCCGCACAAGCCGACCTATGTCTCCACGCTGGAGGCCGCCGGAGCTGAGATCGTCTCCAAAACCGAAGCCGAAACCACGACCGAGACCGCTGAAAACGCCGAAACCGAGACTGAGACCGGCGGCGACGCAGCCGACGCCGGATCCGACACAACTGAAAAAACGGAGGAAAACAAAAATGACTGATTACAACGATCTTATAAAGTCCCTTAAAGCCGCAGCCGGCGGCTTTGCCGACATTGCCAAGGATCTCGCCGGTGCGGCCGGCGACAAGGCCCGCGACCTCGCCGGCGGCGCCGGTGAGAAGGCGAAGGCTCTCGCCCGCCTCGCCAAGCTGAGCATGGAGCTCAACGCCGAACGCGAAAGCCTCAACAGCGCCTATGCCGAAGTCGGCAAGCTCTATTTCGACTCCGCCGACAAGACCGCCCCTGGCGAGATGTACGTCCGCGCGTTCGACCGCGTCATGCTCTCCCTTGCCGCCATTGAGCGCATGGAGACCGAGCTCACCGAGCTGCGTGCCAGTCTGAACGACGGCGCCGCCGATGACGCGGACTTTGAGGACATAGTCACCGCCGCCGAGGCCGAAGCCGCCGGTGACGACGGCTCCATCGAGGTCGAGATTACCGAGGAGGACAAGACCGAGGAGTAAGCCGGCAAGCAACAGCCGCCGCCCAGATGGGCGGCGGCTGTTTTCTTTTGCGCGCGAGCGCCGTTTCCCCGGGCGGTAACCCGCACCCAGCCCCCGCCCCAAGTCGGGCGGGGAACGTTCCGTCCACCGGCTGGCAGCGATCACGCGGATGGTGGAGACCCCGGGACAAAAAGCGCTTTTCTTTGGCGGCTCGACACCGTTTCTTTTGGCAAGCACAAAAGAAATGGGGTCGAACGTCAGCAGGGGGCAACGAATACAACCCAAGGTGCGGCGCACACGTAGAAGAGTAAAAATTCAGGGGGAACCCCCGGCGAGGGTTCCCCCTTAGACCCCCTCCTGCGCTTCATTAAGCACAGGGGATTCCGCCCGCTGCGGCGGGCGGCCAGGGGCGCCGCCCCTGGACCCTGCCGCCTTTGAAAAGGCGGGCGAAACTTTCAAACGCGCTATGCGCAGCGGGTTTAGAAATTCAGCGTTGCGAAGTAGTCCTCGGGGGTCTCGGCACGTCTTATTAGCTTGGCCGAACCGTCCTCGCACAGCAGCACCTCGGCGCTGCGGAGCTTGCCGTTATAGTTATAGCCCATGGCGTGGCCATGTGCGCCGGTGTCATGGATGATCAAAAAGTCGCCGGGGCAGATCGCCGGCAGCCAGCGGTCTATCGCGAACTTGTCGTTGTTCTCGCACAGCCCGCCCGTCACGTCGTACAGGTGGTCGCAGGGTGCGTCCTCCTTGCCCGCCACCGTGATGTGGTGGTACGCCCCGTACATCGCCGGACGCATCAGGTTGCAGGCGCAGGCGTCCACGCCGATGTACTCCTTGTGGATGTGCTTCTGATGCAGGCACTTCGTCACCAGGCAGCCGTAGGGCCCGAGCATGAAACGGCCCATCTCCGTGAAGATCTTCACGTCGCCCATGCCCGCAGGGACCAGTATCTGCTCGTAGACCCGGCGCACGCCCTCGCCTATCGCCATGATGTCCGGATGATGCCCGTCCGGGCGGTACGGTATGCCCACACCGCCGGAGAGGTTGATGAAGCCGATGTGCGCCCCCGTCTCCTCGTGCAGCTCCACCGCCAGGCGGAACAGCTGCATCGCCAGCGTCGGATAGTAGTCGTCCGTCGTCGTGTTCGAGGCCAGGAAGGCGTGGATGCCGAACTCCTTGGCGCCCTTCTCCATCAGGATGCGGTACGCCTGGAACATCTGCGGCTTCGTCATGCCGTACTTTGCGTCGCCGGGGGAGTCCATGATCGTATTCGAGATCTCAAAGTACCCGCCGGGGTTGAAGCGGCAGCTGATGACCTCCGGAATGTGGCCTATCGTGCGCTCCAGAAAGTCGATGTGCGTGATGTCGTCAAGGTTGATGGTGGCGCCGAGCTTGTCCGCGAGGGCGAAATCCTCCGCCGGCGTGTCGTTCGAGGAGAACATTATCTCCGGCCCGGTTATGCCCTGGCGCTCGCAGAGCATCAGCTCCGTCAGCGAGGAGCAGTCCATGCCGCAGCCTTCCTCATGCAGGATGTCCATGATGGTCGGATTGGGCGTGGCCTTGACCGCGAAGTACTCCTTGAAGCCCTTGTTCCACGCAAAAGCCTCGCGTACGAGCCTTGCATTGCGCCTGATCCCGCGCTCGTCGTAGAGATGATACGGCGTCGGGAACCGCTTGTCCAGCTCCAGAAGCTGCTCTTTGGTCACAAACGGTAATTTCTTTTCCACGTTATTCTCCGCCCTTTCCGTCGAAAATTATGGTTATGCGCGTGCCCTTTTCGGGCTCGCTTTCCGCCTTGAGCGTGGCGTGATGCCAAGCCGCAGCGTGTTTGAGTATTGAGAGGCCGAGCCCCGTGCCGCCCGTCTCCTTGGAGCGGCTCTTGTCCACGCGGTAAAACCGCTCGAACACGCGGTCGAGATGCTCCGGGGCGATGCCTATGCCGTCGTCCTCGACCCGGACGAAGGGGGCCTTGTCCAGCTGCCCCACGGTCACACGGACGTGGCCGCCGGGGCGGTTGTATTTTATCGCGTTGTCGCAGAGGTTGGTTATCATCTCGTCTATGAGCTGGGCATAGCCCGTGACCGTCTCCTCCGTGCCCTCGACCTCCACCGTGACGCTGCATGCCGCCGCCTTGTCCATCAGCCGCTCGGTGCAGTGTCTCGCCGCCGAGAG
>CAUAHS010000101.1 GCA_958428885.1 uncultured Eubacteriales bacterium | reverse complement strand
GATGTTCGTCGCCATGCCGACGGCGATGCCGCTCGAGCCGTTGACCAGAAGGTTCGGGAAACGAGCAGGGAGCACGCGGGGCTCCTTGCGGCTCTCGTCGAAGTTGGGGTCCCAGTCCACGGTGTCCTTGTCGATGTCCCGGAGCATCTCGTCGGAGATCTTCGCCATGCGGGCTTCGGTGTAACGGTAAGCCGCCGGGGGATCGCCGTCCACGGAGCCGAAGTTGCCGTGACCTTCGATGAGCGGATAGCGCATGGAGAAGTTCTGCGCCAGGCGGACCAGAGCGTCGTATACGGAGGCGTCGCCGTGGGGGTGATAGTGGCCGAGCACGTCGCCGACGGCGGTGGCGCACTTTTTGAAGGCCTTGTCGGAGGTCAGCCCGCCCTCGTACATCGTGTAGAGGATGCGCCGGTGGACGGGTTTGAGGCCGTCTCGCACATCCGGCAGCGCACGACCCACGATGACGCTCATCGCGTAGTCGATATAGCTGGTCTTCATCTCGTTCACGATCTCGCTCGTGACGATCTTCTGGTCGGGGAACATTATATCCTCTGGCTTATAATCCTTTGCCATTGTGTTACCACCTTAGGTGTAGTATTTGTCTTGTCAAATATCGAGGTTCACGACGTACTGCGCGTTCTTCTCGATGAACTCCTTCCTGGGTTCGACCTTCTCGCCCATGAGGATGGTGAATATCTCGTCGGCCTTGACGGCGTCGTCGAGCTCTATGCGCTTGAGGGTGCGCTTTTCGGGGTCCATGGTGGTCTCCCAGAGCTCGTGGGCGTCCATCTCGCCGAGGCCTTTGAAGCGGCTGATGTCGACCTTGGCGTTGGGGTTGTCCTTACGCAGCTCGGCGCTTATGCGGTCACGCTCGCGGTCGTCGTAGGCCACGCGCGTCGTCTTGCCCCTCGTGAGCTTGTAGAGCGGGGGCACCGCGGCGTAGACATAGCCGTGCTCTATGAGCGGGCGCATATAGCGGAAGAAGAAGGTCAGCAGCAGCGTCCTGATATGGCTGCCGTCGACATCGGCATCGGCCATGATGATTATCTTGTGGTAACGCAGCTTTGCAATGTCGAAGTCCTCGCCCAGTCCGGCGCCCAGCGCCGTTATGACGGGGTTCAATTTGTCGTTGCCGTAGACCTTCTCCTCGCGGACCTTTTCGACGTTGAGCATCTTGCCCCAGAGCGGGAGGATGGCCTGGAAGCGGCTGTCCCTGCCGCTGGTGGCGGAGCCGCCTGCACTGTCGCCCTCGACGATGTAGAGCTCGGTGAGGGCCGGGTCACGCTCGTTGCAGTCACGCAGCTTGCCGGGGAGAGTCGAGCCCTCGAGGGCGTTCTTGCGGCGGACGTTCTCGCGCGCTCTCCTCGCGGCCTCGCGGGCCTTGGAGGCGGTCATCGCCTTGTCGAGGATGGTGCGGCCCACGGCGGGGTTCTCCTCAAGGAACTGCTCGAGCTTGTCGCTCACCACGCTGTCCACCAGCGTGCGCATGTCGGAGTTGCCCAGCTTGGCCTTGGTCTGGCCCTCGAACTGCGGGTTCGTCAGCTTGACGGAGATGATGGCGGTCAGGCCCTCTCGGCAGTCGTCGCCGGAGACGCTCTCGCCCTCCTTGAGGATGTTCGTCTTGCGGCCGTAGGCGTTGAGCACGCGGGTGAGCGCGGCTTTGAAGCCGGTCTCGTGCATGCCGCCCTCAGGCGTGTGGATGTTGTTGGCGAAGGAGACGAGGATCTCGTTGTAGCCGTCGTTGTACTGCATGGCTATCTCGCACTCGGAGTCCTCGCGGGAGCCGGACATATATATGACGTCGTCGTGCAGCGGGGTCTTGTTGCGGTTTATGAAGCTCACGAACTCACGGATACCGCCCGCATAGTGCATGACGTCCTTCTGCTCTTTTCCTTCACGCCTGTCCTCGGTGCTGATGCGCAGACCTGCGTTGAGGAAGGCCTGCTCCCTCATACGGGTGTGGAGCGTGTCGTAATCGAACACGGTCTCCTCGAACATCTCGGGGTCCGGGTGGAAGCGGACGACGGTGCCGGTGTGGTCGGTCTCGCCGACGATGGTCATCGGCTGCGTGATGTCGCCGCGGGAGAACTTCATCTGATAGATCTTCCCGTTCTTGTGGACGCTGACCTCCAGCCAGTCGGAGAGCGCGTTGACGACGGAAGCACCGACGCCGTGCAGGCCGCCGGAGACCTTGTAGCCCCCGCCGCCGAACTTGCCGCCCGCGTGCAGCACGGTGTAGACGACCTCGAGCGCGGGCTTGCCCGTCTGCTCCTGGATGTCCACCGGGATGCCTCGGCCGTTATCCGTGACGCAGATGACGTCCCCCGGCTCTATGACGACCTCGATGTTGTCGCAGTAGCCCGCCAGGGATTCGTCGATGGCGTTGTCCACGATCTCGTACACGAGGTGGTGCAGGCCGGAGGACGAGGTCGAGCCTATATACATGCCGGGCCTGAGCCTGACGGCCTCAAGACCTTCGAGCACCTGGATCTGGCTCGCGTCGTATTCCTTGGTGATCTTTTCGCTTATGTCGGACATATAGCTTCCCCTTATCTTCTGGATAGTGCCGCCGAGGACAGGGACGAGAGCCAGACCCGGCGCTCGCCGCCCTCCTCACAGAGCACGAAGGAACGCGGCAGGTCCTCCGCGGCGTTTATGACCTCGCCCGCCTTTTCCGCGGCGGCGAGCAGCTCCCGCGTGGCGCGGGAGCAGGTGGTGTTGTCTATATCGCAGATGGCGACGACGCTGCTGCGTCTCACGACGTTGCCGCCGCCGAGGTTGAGGTAAATCATACGAGCCTCCCGCCGGAGATGGTCATCACCCGGCCGCCCGTCCGCTTTGCGACGCCGTCGTCCTCGCAGCAGGTGATGAGCGTCTGACCGCCGCCGATGCGGTTCAAGACGAACTCCTGCCTCTCGGCGTCCAGCTCCGAGAGCACGTCGTCTAGCAGCAGCACGGGATATTCGCCCGTTTCCGCGAGGAATATCTCCCTCTCCGCCAGCTTTACGGAGAGCGCCGCCGTCCTCGCCTGGCCCTGGGACGCAAAGCTCCGGGCGCTCTTGCCGTTTATCATGAGCTCCAGGTCGTCCTTGTGCGCTCCGGTGAGGCACTGACCGGAGGCGAGCTCCGCCTCGCGGTGCTTCTCCTGGTGGTCGCAGATGGCGTAATATATCTCCCGCTCCGAGGCGAAGGGGTTCTCCACGGTCGAGACGGGCTTGTAACTCATCGTGAGCTCGTCCGCCCCGCCGGAAAAGTCCCGGTTTATCGGCGCCGCCGCCTCGGCAAGGCGCTGGGAGAAGGCCGCCCGGTAGCGTGTCAGCCGGGCGGAGAGGCGGCAGAGCCGCTCCGAAAAGTCGTCCAGCGTGTCCAGCAGGCTGGGCTTCTCGTGCCAGTCCCGCAAAATGGCGCTCTTTTGCTCGTAGAGGCGGTTGAAATCCGAGAGCGCGGCAGCATAACCCGGGCGCAGCTGGCTTATCGCCGTGTCCATCAGCCTACGGCGCACCGCCGCCCCCTCGCGCACCAGCGCCAGGTCGTCCGGCGAAAACAGCACGGCTGTCATGGTCCCCGCGAGCTCCGAGGCGCTCTTTTTTACGGAGTTGACAAGTATCTGCTTCCTCTGCCCCGGCGCAAGGGTTATTTTCACCGTCTGTTCCCGGCCTGCCGCCTCCACGTCGGCCAGGATCTCCGCCGAGGAAAAGCCGAAGCCCACGATCTCGCGGTCAAACCGTGTGCGGAAGCTCTTTCCGCCCGTCAGCATGAACACGGCCTCAAGCAGGTTCGTCTTGCCCTGTCCGTTTTTGCCGCGGATGACGTTGGTGCCGGGGTCGAAGGTGAAACTCTCCCACTCGTAGTTGCGAAAGCCCGAGAGCGCTATGCGGCTGACCCTCATGCGGAGGCCACCTCAACGGCTTCGCCGTCGAGCTCCACGGTGTCGCCCGGGCGTATTTTCTTGCCGCGCTGGAGGCAGACCTCGCCGTTTACCTTGACAAGTCCGTCCTCGACGCAGAGCTTTGCCTCTCCCCCGGTCTCGCAGAGCCCGGCAAATTTGAGCAGCGCGTCGAGTTTTATGAACTCGGTGGTTATCTCAATTTTTTCCATGCTCACTCCCCGGCCTTGAGGCGCACCGGAAGTATCATGTAGGTGAAACCGTCGCTCCCGTCGGCAGCGCGGATAATGCAGGGGGAGGAACCGGTGTTGATGCAGACCTCGAGCTCCTTCACCGGGGCGGCACGCAGGGCATCGCGGAGATAGCGGTCGTTGAAGCCTATCTCGGTGTCCCCGCCCTCGCCCTCGCAGGGGCAGACGTCGCCCGCCTTGCCGAGCGGGGTGTTGCAGAAAAAGTCTATCCTCTGGTCTCCGAACACGAGGCGGACGGGGCTCTTCATCTTCTCGTCGACGACGAGAGAGACGCGGTCCGTCGCTCCCAGCAGGTCCTCACGCAGGGCTTTTACCGTATAGCGGAAGTTTTCCGGCAGGGATTTTTTGTAGTTGAGGAAGTCGCCTTCCAGTTTGCGGGAGATGACGACAGTTCCGCCGATGGTGAAGGAGGTGTGCTTTGTTCCTACATTGAGCAGGACTTCCTCATCGGAATCACCGCACAGTCTTTCAACATCCAGCAGGGCCGAACCGGGGATGATGAAGTGCATGCCTTCCTCGCCGCCCTTGACCTCCTCGCGGCGGATGGCCAGGCGGTAGCCGTCGACGGATACCATCGTGAGGCGGCCGCCCTCGAGCTCGAAGAGGCTGCCCATGTAGACGGGGCGGCTCTCGTTTGTGGAGACGGCGAAGATGCTCTCGTCTATCATGCTGCGCAGCACCTTCTGAGGGATGCGGATCGCTTCGCTGACGTCAACTTCGGGAAGTTCGGGGTAGTCGGCGGCTGGCAGGGCCATGAAGCTGTACTCGCTCTGGCCGCATTTCACGCTCGCGCGGCTGTCCGCGCCTACTTCAACGGTGACTATGCCGTCCGGCAGCAGGCGCATCATCTCTGAAAACAGCTTCGCCGTCATCAAAACGGCGGAACCCGTCTGAGCGACATCGGCTTCGATGTTCATATAGATGCCTTTTTTGAGGTCGTAGCCCGTGACGCGTACTCCGGCTCCGGCCTCTATGAGCAGGCCCTCGAGCGCGGAGATGGGGCTCTTTGCAGAGGCGGCTCTGGAAGCGGCGGCTACGGCTGTCTGCAAAAGGTGTTTTTCACAGGAAAATTTCATGTTGTCCTCCTTAGCTTAAAAGCGCGGTTTTTTGCCCTAGGATAAAAAGATAGGATAATTTTTAGTAGACGTAGTATTAGGCGTGTTCAAATGTTGAAAACCGGCCGGAGCCCTTGAAAAATCGAGAAAAGTTTTCAACAGCGGAGATGTTGGTTTTGAACCGGAACAAACAGGTAAAATAAGGGAAAATTTTTTGTGAACAGTTTTGAACAAAGAGTTAACAGATTTTAAACGAGGGGATGTATAAAACTCAGGAGCGGGAGTTGATGTTTGAGGAGATGTCCCGAACGGTGGCGGATGTCTCCGAGTCGGTCTTTATGAGTTCCTCGATCTTGCGGATGGAGGTCAGCACGGTGGAGTGGTTGCGGCCCTCGTACTGGCTGCCTATGTCCACGAGGGAGAGGTTCGTGAGGTTGCGCATGAGGTACATGGACACCTGCCGGGCCTTGGCGAGATTCTTGGAGCGCCGCTGTCCCCGGATATCGGCGGCTGTGATGGAGAAATAGCGCGCGGTCTCCTCGATGATGACCTCCGGCGTGGGTATGTAGGCGCCGACGCGGATGACGTCCTTGATGGCGCGCTTGACGGAGGCTATCGTGATGCTGTCGTCCATTATCTCGCGGTAGGCGGTGAGGCGCTTGACCACGCCCTCGATCTGGCGGACGTTGGAGGTGATGTTCTCGGCGATGTAGGTCACCACCTCGTCGGGCAGGCTCATGCCGAGCTGCGCCGCCTTGTTGCGGATTATTGCCGTGCGGGTCTCGAGGTCGGGAGGCTGCACGTCGGCCATCAGACCGCCCTCAAAGCGGGTGCGCAGGCGGTCGTCCAGAAGGCTCATCTCCATCGGCGGGCGGTCGGCGGTGATGACGATCTGGTGTCCGTCGTTGTAAATGTTGTTGAAAGTGTTGAAAAATTCCTCCTGTGTGCTCTGTTTTCCGGCGATAAATTGAATATCGTCCACGAGAAGCAGATCCACGAGGCGGTATTTGTTGCGGAACTCGTCCATCATGCCGTTGCGGATGGAGTGGACCATCTCGTTCGTGAAATCGTCCCCGCTGACATAGACGATGCGGCTCTCGGGATTGTGGTCGTGTATGCGCTGTCCTATGGCGAGCAGCAGATGCGTCTTGCCGAGACCTGAGTTGCCGTATATGAAGAGGGGGTTGTAGGTCTTGCCGGGATTCTCGGCGACGGCTATCGCCGCCGCATGGGCGAATTTGTTCGACGGGCCGACGACGAAGCGGTCAAAGGTGTAGCCGTCCATCTCCGGCGGTATCTCCGTCATGTGCCGGCGCTGCTTCTGCATCTCCAGCTCCTCGGTGGTGAGCACGACAAGCTCCATGTCGCAGGAGAATATCTCCCGGAGAGCGGCACGGATGACCTCGCCGAAGCGGCTTACTATGACGCTCCGTTTGAAATCGGAGGTGGTCTGTATCACCATGCTCGTCTCCCCGAGCTCCACAGGAGAGCAGTCCGCAAACCAGGTGTTGTAGGCCGTGGACGTGATGTTTTTGGAGATCTCTGCGAGGATACTCTGCCACACGGAATTCAAAGAGTCCATCTTTTTCCCCCTCAGAAAAATGCGCCCTCCAGAGAGGGGCGCATA
>CAUAHS010000100.1 GCA_958428885.1 uncultured Eubacteriales bacterium | reverse complement strand
ACACTGACAGCACCGCCTATGAGCAGCAGCAAATATTGCAGTGCCGTAGATGCGCTGCGCTTTGTAAGTTTGCGTCTCTTAGTCATTGTATCACCTCACGCTGCGTCGCGGTTGCGCATGGCTTTGAACTGTAGTATGGCGAGGAAGATAAGCGTCACAGCTACAATGAAGCTAAGCGCTGCGGCATAGCCAAACTCACCCGAGTTGAACGCCTTGCTGTACATCCATGTCAGTATGACTTCCGTCTCGTGCATGGGTTTGCCGTCGGTTATCATCTTTATAGAAGTGAAAACGTTGAAGCCGCCAATAGTCAGCATGACGAGGGCAAAAAGTATTGTGGGCTTGATGCTCGGCAGCGTTATATAGAAGAACTTCGTGAACGCACCGCAGCCGTCCATCTCCGCGGACTCGTACAGCTCCTGCGGCACGCTTTGCAGCGCTGCCAAAAACACCACCAGATTCCACCCTACGCCCTTCCATATGCCGAGCAGCATCGCAACCGTCATACCACCCCAGCGTGTGTCCAGCCAACGTATATTGCTCTCCGTGAGATGCAGTACGTTGGTCAGCAGATAGTTGAGCATGCCCTCCGTGTTGAAGATGTACCTGAACACCAGCGAGACGATGACCCAGGAGGTTATTACCGGCAGATAGTAGATGACCCGGAAGGTCACGCGGAAGCGCGGGATGGAGTTTATGAGCACCGCCGCGAGCAGGCCCAGCACCATCTGCCCCGGCACGGTGACGAGGGTGTAGATGAGCGTGTTGGCAAAGGCTGTGCGGAAGGTGGCGTCGCCCAGCACGGCGGCGTAGTTTGCTAGCCCCGCAAAGCCGTGCTCGAACATGTTGTCCCGGTTCCACTCGAGAAAGCTCATGTACAGCAGCTTCAGTATCGGGTAGATGGTGAACATAGCAAACACCAGCACGCCCGGGAGCAGGAGGGCCATGAGCTGTATTCGGTTCCGCCTCGGTTTAAGCTCCATATCGAGGCTCCTTTCAAAAAAGGCGCGCGGGAGGTCCGGCGTGGGCGCTCCCGCGCGCAAAGCTGTTGCGATTTTGGGCAGTTTCTGGTATACTTTTAATGTTATCCGGCGAGCAGCGCGTCCACCTTCTCGGCCAGGGCGTCCAGCGTGGTCTGGGCGTCGGCGCCGTTGACGATGATGTCGGTCACGGCGGTGGTGAGCTCGCTGTCGATGTCGGACCAGGCCGCCACGGGCGGACGGGCCTTCGCGGTGGTGATGGCCTCCAGGAAGGGCGCGTAGTCCGCGCTCTTGACCGTGTCGCTCTCAAGCGCGGTGGTGTTCACCGGGATCTGGCCGACCTTGGCCATCTCCTCCTGGGCAAAGTCGCTGACCATGAACTTCATGAACTCCCAGGCGCCCTCCTTGTTGGCGGTGCTGAACATCGCGATGTCCTCGCCGCCGAGCACGGAGATGGAGCCGGCGGAGCCCGCGGGCATCTCGGTAGTGCCGTACTTGAAGTCCGGATAGGCGCCCGCCATCTCCGCGGCCTTCCACGGGCCCTCGAGCAGCATCATGTACCGGCCGGTGCCGAAGCCGTCGGTCATCGGGATGTCGCCGCTGTTGAAGCCGGTGAGCTGGCCGTTCTTATAGAGGTCCGCGAGCATCTGCACCGCGGCCACGGTCTCGGCGCTGTTGAGATAGCCGGTGGCCTGGGTGTAGTCCTCGTTGGTGATCTCGCCGCCGCAGCTCCAGATGTAGGGCAGGATGTTCCAGCCGGCGAGCGCGGGCTCGTTGAGGCCCCAGACCTGCTGGCCGTTCTCGTTAGTGCCGGAGAGCGCCGCGATGGCGGCGAGCATCTCGTCCATGGTCTTGGGCGCGGTCAGGCCCGCGTTCTCAAAGGCCTCGGCGTTATAGAACAGTATCTTAGTGTTGGTGTTGAGCGCGAGGGCGTAATAGCCGCCGTTCACCATGCCGGTGCTCATGGCGCTGGGTAGGAGCGTCGCGGCCACGTCGTCAAAGTCGGCCATCTCCTGGTCGAGCGCGGCGAGTATGCCCATGGACTCAAACTCGGGCACCCAGGCTATGTCCAGCCTCGCCACGTCGGGCAGGGTGTCGGAGTTCGCGCTTATCAATATCTTGTCGTGCAGGTCCGCCCACTCGTGGGAGACGGCGTTGACCTTGTACTCGGGATGCTCCTCCTCGAACTTGGGGATGAGCACATTCATAAGGGTTTCATTCTCTGCAGACTGGGCGCTGTAATGGTGCCAGAAGTTGATGACTGTCGGCTCTCCGGCGTCCGGGGTGCTTCCGGGCGTCTCGTCGGTCTGCGGGGGTGAACTGGTGTCTGGCGCTTCACCGCCGCAGGCAGCTAATGTCGCAACCATTACTGCCACGGCGAGCAGGAGCGCCAGCATTTTTGCGTACTTCTTCATTTTCATTGCTGACCTCACTTTCTTGTCTGTCTGAATATTTTCACGGTCCGCGCCGGTATGCTCAAACTGAGCACCGCCGGGCATTCCGCCGAATACGCATCCCTCGCGGGGTCTATCACGGAAGTCACGGTCTCGCCGGAGAAGGCCTCCCGCCACTCGCCGGAGCCGTCCGGCACGCGGGCCCGCCCCTTGTACCAGCTCTCCCCCGCGTTGATGACGACCAGCACGTCCTCGCTCTCGTGCGTGCGGCAAAAGCCGAACACGTTGGCGCCGTCGTCGCAGACGGAGTTGTAAAAGCCGCCTTCCCGGAGGGCTGTCGAGCCCTTCCGCAGGGCTATGAGCTCCCGGAACCAGCCGAGCAGCTCCGGCTCCCTCTCCGCGGCCTCCCAGTCCATGGCGCGGCGGCAGTCCGGGTCGTTTTCGCCCTCCATGCCCAGCTCGTCGCCGTAATACACCGCGGGGCAGCCGGGAAAGCACATCTGCAATGCCACGGCGAGGCGGTATTTTTCAATGTCCCCGCCGCAGAACGTGAGGAACCTCGGCGTGTCGTGGCTGTCCAGGGGATTGTACATCCGCAGCGACACCTCGTAGGGGTAGAGCGAGAGCAGGCGGTTCGCCCTGTCCGCAAAGCCCGAGGCCCCGAGCTTTGAGAGCGCCAGCCAGTCGCGCGCGGCGTCGCGGAAGAGGTAGTTCATCGCGCTGTCCAGCCGTCCGGGGCTCACGAGCCGCCAGGCGTCGCCCCAGGTCTCGCCCAGGAGCAGGCAGTCCGGCTTTGCCAGCTTCATCTCCCGGGAGAACTCCTCCCAGAACACCGCGGGCACCTCGTCTGCCACGTCCAGCCGCCAGCCGTCGGCCCCCACGGCCTGGAGCCAGTGCTTGCCCACCTCGATGAAATAGCGCCGCAGCTCCGGATTCGCAAGGTTCAGCTTGGGCATCCACTTGTAGTGGCCCACGCAGTCGTAGGTGCGCGTCTCGTGCGTGACGGGGAAGGCGATGATGAAGAACCAGTCGCGGTATTTTGAGGCCTCGCCGTTTTTCACCACGTCCTGAAAGGGCGGCCAGTAGTAGCCGCAGTGGTTGAATACGCCGTCGAGCAGCACGCGGATGCCAAGCGCGTGCGCATCCGCTATCAGCGCGCGCAAATCCTCCTCCGTGCCGAAGTGCGGGTCGATGCGGTAATAGTCCACCGTGTCGTACTTGTGGTTCGAGGGGGCCTCGAACACTGGGGTGAGATACAGGCAGGTCGCGTCGAGGGCCGATATGTACGGCAGCTTCTCGCGTATGCCGCGCAGGTCGCCGCCCATGAAGTTCTCCCGCGTGGGGGCCGAGCCCCAGGCGTCCGCGCCCTCCGGCGTGAGCGAGGGGTCGCCGTTTTTGAACCTCTCGGGAAAGAGCTGATAGTAGACCTGCCCGGAGCTCCAGTCCGGGGCTTTGAAGCAGTCCTCCGGGTTCGGCCAGAGGAACTCGAAGGAGTCCTCATCCGGCCCCGGCTCCGTGTCCCGGAAGCCGTTCGGCCCGTACCAGAGCTCGCGCTCCCCCGAGCGCAGGCGGAAGCAATAGCGCACGTAGGCGGCGATGGGCTCCGTCTCGATCTCCGCCTCGCAGCAGTCCCGCCAGCGGTCACGGAATTTCGGCCTCAACGGTATCTCCCGGCGCTTTGCCGGGTCGGTCTCCCCCCTCTCCCAGTACAGCAGCCCTGCCTCGTCCAGGTCCCCCCTCGCGGCGAAGAGCCGTATCACCAGTCCGGTCCGCGACCGGGGGTAGACATACTCTGCCGTGGGGCGGTGCAAAACTGCGGCAAGCTCCATGGTGAACCTCCTCTCAGGCACGCTCCGTTGAGGCGCGTGCTATTATTTTTGTGCTCAGCAGCGTCTGACGTATGCTGGCGTCCGGATTTTCTATCTGGTTTATGAGTATCTCCGCCGCCTGCACGCCCAGCTCGAAGGTGTCCACCTCTATGCTGGTGATGCCCGGCTCGGCCAGGGCGGTGACGGCCGTGTCGTCAAAGCTGAGGACGCCGAAGTCCTCGGGCACGCGCAAGCCCAGCCTCTGCGCCGCCCTCTGTGCCCCGAGCGCGAGCATATCGCTCCCGCAGGCGAGTGCGTCCGGCCTGTTTTCGGAGCCGAGCAACTCCGTGACCTGGGCGATGACGGCGTCGATGTCCTTGGCGTCGCTGTGCAGTATGAGCTCTCGGTCCACACTCAGCCCGCAGGCGTCAAGCTCCCGGCAGCAGCCCGAGAGCCTGTCGCGCGAGAAGAGGTCGCTCTCCGGCCCGCCGAGGTAGCCTATGCGGCGGTAGCCCTTCGCCACCAGGTGCCGGACGGCGATGACGCCGGCCTGGGTGTTGTTGATGTCCAGCCAGCTGGTCTCCGCGCCCACGTCCTCGGCCCGGCCCAGTATGACGCAGGGGAAGCGCAGCTCCTCCACCTTGCGGATGAACTCCCGGCTCACCAGCGAGACGGGGAATACGACGCCGTCCACCTTCTTGCCGAGGATGAGCCGCTCAACGCTTGAGATGCCGCCGAAGGCCCGCGAGCCGTTAGTGACCATGAGGCTGTAATCCCGCCGGTGGGCGACGGTCTCGATGCCAAACACCGTGTTGTTGAAGAAGTTGTTGGAGTAGGCGCCCGGGTCGGCCACGTCTATGACCAGCGCGACGGCGCGCGGGCTGCCGGTGGCGAAGCTGCGCGCGAAGTCGTTGGGCACGTACTTGAGCTGCTCCATCGCGTCGAATATGCGTTTTTTGGTCTCCTCCGAAATGGCGCCCTTGCCGTTGAGCACCCTCGACACCGTCGAGGCGGACACGCCGGCCATCTGCGCCACGTCCCGTATAGTGACTGACATAAGCCCTCCTGTGCAACCGGTTGCTGAAATTAAGTCCCATAATTGCATAATTAATTGCGGTTATTTTGTATATTTACCACAATTTATCTCTTACAATTTGTGCGGTCGATTATTTACCTCAAAACATTCTAATGCAACCGTATTACTTAATATAAAATTATCACTTTTTCACTTATTTGTCAACAATGGTTTACAGCTTTATTCAGTACCAGGTCTCGATGCGAATCTGACGATGGGCAAAAAGAACATGGGCAGCGGTGAGCCGCCCATGTTCTTTTACTTATTGAGCCTCGCCATACTCCATATCCGTCTCCACATCTTCCAGCAGCTCGTCGAGCGTCAGCTGCTGGGAGAGCCAGTCGGCCTCCTTTTCCTTCGGCACGATGACCGGCATGCGGTCATGGATGAAGCTGATGCCGTCGGCGGCTTTGCGGGTGAGGATGGTGAAGCGCGGCAAGGCTCCCGGCTCCGGCTTTGTATAGAGGCCGCCGAGATAGAGCAGCTCCTTGCCCCTTGGCCGGATGGCGTACTTCACCTTGCCGTCCGCGCGGCGCTCCCATTCGAAGTAGCAGCTCGCCGGGATTAGGCAGCGGCGCAGCTGTGCGCTCTCGCGGAAAAGCGTTTTCTCCGCCGCCGTCTCGCTCCTCGCGTTTATGACAAGACCGCCGCCCCGGCGCTCAAAGCCCCAGCGCATAGGGAACACAGCCAGCTTCAGCTGTCGGTTGTTCGCAATGACCGCCGCCGTGTCCGAGGGAAAGACCTCGCCGGTCTTTACCTCCTCCCCTGCGCTCTCCGCCTTGCGCCTCGCCTCGGCTATGAGCTCCGTCAGCTCCTCCATGTCGCTCTCAGGCTCCACATAGTATCTCCCGCACATCAGCTCTCCCGCCTTTCCACAAACCAGCGCCCGTCCTCGTTGAACAGGTAAGTCTCTCTGCGGCCTATCCTCACCGTGTACCTCGTCCCGGCCCCGCCGGCCTTGAGGCTCGCGGCCCGGCGCATATCCAGCACGCGGTCTATGCCGTAGACCCGCCCGTCCTCCCAGGTTATCGACAGGGGCATGATGCGCCCCTCCGTGTCGAAGCGCGCGTCCACGCCCACATATACCTTTGCCCTGTTTTCGGACATTATACCTCACCTCAGACCGCTTTGAAATACCCAACAGGGTGTATGACGTGGTCGTCCTTCGGGCTGATGTTCCGCAGCGTGGGGTCGCTCACGCACACGGCACGGCCCACGCAGTAATGCCCGAAGCGGCGGCGCAGGTCGTCCACCGAGCGCTCCAGCCGCTCCCGCTTTTCCTGGCGCTCGCTGTCCTCGAAGATGCTGCACTGCACCGGTGTCGAGGCTGGGAGCAGGTCCGTCGCCCTCACGCCGATGGAGCGCAGGGGCTTGTGCCAGTCCCAATTTTCGCGCAGAAGCCGCATCGCCGCCTCGTGCAGCGTTGACGCGAGGCAGGTCGGAGATTCGAGCTTGAGCTGACGCTCGAAGGACGCGAGCTCATTGTCCCGAATATGCACCTGCACGCCCCGGCACAGGAAGCCTGACTCCCTCATGCGCTCGGCTACGCTCTCGCAGAGCATCCAGTAGACGATGCCCG
>CAUAHS010000099.1 GCA_958428885.1 uncultured Eubacteriales bacterium | reverse complement strand
CCGCCGCGCGCGAGGCCGCTCTGGAAAACTCCGGGTTCACGCTCCTCAGCGCGGGCACGGCGTGGTGGCGGATGCGGTTGCGGGCGTAGTCGTCCCCGGCGTTTGTGCTGTCCTCGACGTGGGCGATGCCCCTTTGCTCAAGGTATGCTTCTATCTCGGCTCGGGTCACGTCCAGCATCGGCCTTATTATGCGCCCTCGCCGGGGCGGAATGCCGCAGAGACCGCGCAGTCCCGCGCCACGTGCGAGATTGAGCAGCATGGTCTCGGCGTTGTCGTCCGCCGTATGTGCCGTGGCTATGGCGTCCGCACCCAGGTCGTCCGCCGTGTGGCTGAGAAACTCATATCTCAGCCGGCGTGCGGCGTCCTCGGTGCCGAGGCCGTTTTCACGGGCAAAAGCCGCGACATCGCCGCGGCCAAAATACACCTTCACGCCGAGCCCGGCGCAGAGGCTGCGCACAAAGTCCTCGTCCCTGTCGGACTCAGGCCCTCGCAGGCAGTGATTATAATGTGCGGCCCAGACCCTCAGGCCCAGGCTCTCCCGCAGCTCGCAGAGGCGGCAGAGCAGGTACACGGAATCCGCCCCGCCCGAGACCGCGCAGAGCACGCCCCCGTTCGGGGGCAACAGAGAGGTGTCCAGCCCGTCAATCATCGTCATGCCGCCTGTCCACGGCCACGAAGGAGGTGTACTCCGGCAGCCACATCATGTTTATCGTGCCCGTCTGTCCGCGGCGGTTCTTGAGGATGATGAGTTCCGCGTCGTTTGGGTTCTCGCACTCGGCGTTGTAGTAGCCCTCGCGGTATATGCCCATGACGACGTCGGCGTCCTGCTCTATGGCGCCGGATTCTCGCAGGTCGGAGAGCATGGGGCGCTTGTTCTGGCGCGACTCGTTGGCGCGCGAGAGCTGGCTCAGGCAGAGCACGGGCACGCCGAGCTCCTTGGCCATTATCTTTATCATGCGGCTGATGTCCGACACGGCCTGGGTGCGGCTCTCGTTGGCCCAGGAGTTGCCGCTGCCGGCGGACTGCATGAGCTGGAGGTAGTCTATGACGATGAGGCCCAGGTTCTTGAGCCGGCGGCACTGGGCGTTCATCTCCGAAACGGTGAGCGAGGGGTTGTCGTCTATCCGTATGTCCGTCCCGCTGAGCACGCCGGCGGCGGAGCCGACACGGCGCCACTCGTCGTCCGTAAGGCGGCCGGTCTGGAGCTTTTTGCTGTCCACCAGGCCCTCTCCGGAGAGCAGGCGCATGACCAGCTGCTCGCGCGTCATCTCGAGGGAGAACACGGCCACGGTCTTGCCCGTGGACTTCGCCGCGCTGAGCGCGATGTTGAGGCCGATGCTCGTCTTGCCCATGCCGGGGCGGGAGGCGACGAGGATGAAGTCGCCGGGACCCATGCCGAGGATGGTGCCGTCGAGCTCCTTGATGCCCGTCGTGATACCGGGGGTGCTGTTCTCGGAGAGCGCCGCCTCGGAGATGCCGTCGTACACGCGCTGGACAACCGTGGCGACGGGCTCGAGCCCGCCGGTCTTGCGGTCCTTGCCGAGAGCGAAGATCTTGCGCTCCGCCGCCTCGAGGATGCTCTCGGCGGTGCCGCCGCCCTCGTAGACCATGTTCGAGATCTCGTCCGCCGCCTGCGCCAAGGCACGCAGCAGCGCACGGTCCGCAACTATGGCCGCGTATTCGAGGACGTTCGCCGCCGTGGGCGTGATCTCCATGAGATCGCCCAGATACTGCTCCGAGCTGTTTTCCTTGTAGACGCCCCTGACCTTCATCTCGCCCAGCACGGTCACGGGGTCTATCGTCCGCCCGAAGGAGAACATCGAGAACATCGTCTCGAATATCTCGCGGTTCGTCTGTATATAGAAGTCCGCAGACTTCACTTTTCCAATGACCTCGGGTATGCAGTTTGGGTCTATGAGCATGGAGCCCAGGACCGCCTGCTCGGCCTGTGCCGAATGCGGCGCACGCCTCCCCAGCAGCTCATCCATCGGCGGGGCCTCCCGAGCTTATTTTTTCTCCGTTACAAGTACGTTTATCGTGCCCGAGACCTCGTAGCCGAGCTTGGCCTTGACCTCGTAGCTGCCGAACTGCTTTATGGGCTCGGCCTGGACGATCTTGTTCTTCTCGATCTCGATGCCGTGCTGCTCACGCAGAGCCTCGGCTATCTCCTGGCTGGTGACGGCGCCGAAGAGGCGGCCGCCCTGGCCCGCGCGTGCGGAGATCTGCACCACAACGCCGGAGAGTCGCTTTGCGTTCTCCTCGGCGGCGGCCTTTTCCTTGGCCATCTGTGCGGCCTTGGCCTTCTCCTTGAGCTTGAGCGCGTTCACGGCGTCGGCCGTGGCGGGGCTGGCCAGCCCGCGCGGCATGAGGTAGTTGCGGGCGTAGCCGTCCGAGACCTCTTTCATCTCGCCCTTCTTGCCCTGTCCTCTGACATCTGTGTTGAAAATGACCTTCATGTCCTTACTTCCTTTCGATGGGCGGCGCTCAGCCGTCGAGATATTCGTCAATGGCGGTGAAGAGGCTGTTCACCGCATCGCGCAGACTGGTGTCGTGCAGCTGCGCCGCCGCGGCGGAGCGGTTGCCGCCGCCGCCGAGCTTTTCCATTATCATCTGCGCGTTCATGTCGCCTATGGAGCGGGCCGAGATGTTCGCCCCGCCGTCCTCCGTCGGGCAGACGACGAAGGAGACCTCCACGCCCGAGATGTTCAGCAGCTCGTCCGCCGCCTGGGCCACGACCACGCGGTCCTGCGGCGTCTGCGGCACGGCCACGGCGATGTTGCCGCGGTAGAGCTGGGCGCTCTGGAGTATCTTGTAGCGCGCGACGGTGTGCTCCATGTCGTTTTGCAGCAGCTTTTTGACCTCCGTCGTGTCTGCCCCCGCCCTGCGGAGGAAGGCCGCTGCGTCAAAGGTGCGCTCGCCGGTGCGGATGGTGAAGTTCTTCGTGTCCAGCACTATGCCGGAGAGCATGGCCTCGGCCTCGCAGCGGAGGATGTCCTCCGTGTCCACTACCTCCTGCAGCACCTCGCTCATGAGCTCGCACACAGAGGAGGCATAGGGCTCGTGGAACATGAGGTCGGCGTTCTGGATATACGTCGCCGCGCGGCGGTGGTGGTCGATGACGGCAACACGGTTGCAGGCGTCGAGGAGGTTCTTGTCCTCCACCTGCTCCGGGCGGTTGGTGTCCACCACGACCAGCAGGCTCCGTCCGTCGGCCTGGAGCATGGCCTCCTGCGGGGTTATGAAGGCGTTTTTGTACTCCGGCTCGCTCTTCAGCCGGTCTATGAGCAGCTGGGCGCTGTTCTTCACGGGGTCGATGACTATGCGGCAGAGCTTGCCCTTTTTGCGGGCTATGCAGCAGACCGCCACGGAGGAGCCCACGGCGTCCAGGTCCGCGAACTTGTGGCCCATGACGAACACGCGCGAGGAGTCCGCGATGAGCTCGGCCAGGGCGTTTGCCATGACGCGGCTCTTGACCTTGGTGCGGGTCTCGACCTCATTGCCCCTGCCGCCGAAGAACTCGAAGTTGAAGCGGTTCTTGACCACGGCCTGGTCGCCGCCCCGGGAGAGGGCCATCTCCGTAGCCAGGGAGCTGAACTGGAAGTCCTCCTCAAAGCCAGAGCCGTCGTGGCCGACGCCTATGCTGATGGTGGCGTGGATGCCCGAGGGGCTCACGACCGAGTGCACCTGCTCGAGCAGTGTGAACTTCTCCGCCTTCATGGCCGGCAGCCAGTGCTCCTCAAAGATGAACACGTACCTGTCGCGGTCATAGCGGCGCAGGAAACCGTCCTTGCCGTCGCACCACTGGGAGATGACGTCCTCCACGGCGTCACGCAGGTCGTTTTTGATCCTGTCTGGGTGGTTCTTCACCAGCTCGTCGTAGTTGTCGATGACGATGGTGGCGATGACGGGGCGGGAGTCCTCATACTTTATGCGGATGTCGTCGTACTCCGTGACGTCCACCCAATAGGCTATGCCCATATAGCCGTGGCCGGGCTCGGCGTTCTCCTCGGAGGGGCGGATGATGTTGCCGTGGATCTGGTACTTCCGCCCGCCCATCGTGAGCAGGCCGGGGTACTGGGTCTTGCCCTCGAGCAGCCACTTGCCGCTGAAGTCCGGCACCAGCTCGTCCAGTCTCGCCTCGAAGCGCGAGCCGGAGACGCCGCACATGTTGAAAAATATCTGATTCGCCCAGATGACGCGCGAGTCGTTGAGCGAGAACACCGCCATGGGCAGCGGGAAATTGAGCAGCGTGTTGTTCTTCGCCGTGTCCGCGTCGTAGGTCACGGACTCGATGTACTCCATGAGCTCGCGCCTGCGCCGGCGGGAGACAAAGAGCGAGCAGATGACGAGGAACAGTATCACGCCGCCCTCGACAGCCGCCAGGATATACTGCTCGAAGAGCAGCGACGCCGCGGCGAAGGCCACCATGAAGAAAAGGTATAGCCTTATATTCGGCTCCACGAGCCTCTGTATCTTCTTGTTCACGGCGGCACTATCCTCCTTTTTCAGCTCTCATAGGGCAAAAGCATTGCCAGTTGCGTTCCAAGTCCGGCGGTGAAGCCCAGCGCGCGGTACATGTCGAGGTCCGCGTCCGGACTCGTGACTCTCAGGCTCTGCATGCCCTGCTTTCTGCAATATTCGGCGGCCTTTTCGACGAGCATGCGAGCTGCGCCGCTCCCACGGAAGGCCGGTTCTATGTAGAAGTCGTCCATGACGCCCACGTCCCAGCAGGTATCGCTCGAAAAACAGCGGCTCACGGAGCACAGGCCCACCGGGCGGTTCAGCCGCTTTACGGTTATGAAGGCCACCCTGCCCGCGCTCATGGCACCTATCATGCGCGAGCGGCCCATGCTGTCCGGCGGCGTTCTGCCGAGCTCGTCAAAAAAGCTCAGTTCCAGCGCCCAGAACTCCTCAATGCCGTTGGCCAGGCCCACGGTCATCGGCACGTTCTCCTCCGGCGGCAGGAGCATCAGCGGTTCGCCGTGGGCGTCGATGCCGTTGCGCACGAAGCCCAGCCGTGACCAGAAGCGCTCCCGGCGCTCGTCGCCGCCGCAATTGAGTTCGGCAAATTTTGCGCCGTTTTCCTGTCCCCAGTCGAGCAGAGCTTTTGCGCAGTCCGTACCGGTGCCGTTTCCGCGCTGCTCGGGGTAGACGCAGAATTCGAGCACGAACTGTTTTCCGTCCTCCGAGGCGTACACCACCGTCAGAGCAAGGCCGATCTCTTCTCCGCCCCGTTTGAAAAACAGATATCTTGCCGGGTCGAACCTCCGCTTGCGAAGGTTCTCGATGCGGTTTTTATACTCGTCCGAGCAGTGGAAGCAGCTCTCGTCGCCCGGAAAAACGTCTCGCAGAAAGTATTCCCTCAGCTTCAGCCAGAAACGCTCACGGTCCTCGTCGCTGAGGCACTCATATACCTCGATGTCGCTGCACACGGGCGCTCCCTCCCTGAATCGTCGTAGTTTGTTATTATAACATAATGTGGTCAATCTTTACAACAATATTTCTCGGTGCGCTTCAAATAATATGGGCATGAAAGCTGTTATCATGGCCGGCGGCGAGGGCCGGCGCTTAAAGGCCGTCACGGGCGACCTGCCCAAACCCATGGTGCCCCTGCTCGGCAAGCCGCTCATGGAGCGGACGGTCGAGCTTCTGCGCGAAAACGGGATCACGGACATCTGCGCCACGCTAGGCTACAACCCCGCGCCCATTCTCTCGCATTTCGGCGGCGGGGAGGACTTCGGCGTCCACCTGAGCTGGAGAATAGAGGACAAGCCCCTCGGCACCGCCGGCGGGGTGAAAAACTGCATGGACTTCATCGGCGGCGAGCCCTTCCTCGTCCTGAGCGGGGACGCCGCCTGCGACTTCGACCTCCGCCGCCTCGCGGACGAGCACGCGCGCTCCGGAGCTGCGGTGACGATGGCGCTATACGAGAGCCCGGACCCGCTGCGTTACGGCCTTGTCGTGCCGGACGCCGACGGCAGCGTCCGCTGCTTCATCGAGAAGCCGCCCTGGGAGCGGGTGGTCACGAACCTTGTGAACACCGGCATCTACGTCATAGAGCCGCGGGCGATGGAGCTGGTACCCGAGGGCGAGAGCTTCGACTTCGCCTCCGACCTCTTTCCGAAGCTGATGGAGGCCGGGGAGGAGATACACGGTGCGGTCATGCCCGGCTACTGGTGCGACATAGGCACGCCGAGGGCTTACTTTCAGTGCTGCCTTGACGCGCTTGACGGCGCTCTTCGTCTGCCGGACGCACCCTTTGAAAAGGCCGCCGACGCCGCTCACGCGGACCGCAAGCCCCTCGAGGGCAGGGCACGCACGGAACGGCGTGTGGCCTGCCGGGACAGGGCAAAGCTCATGCGAGCCGTGTCCGGGGCGATGATGGAGGCCGGGGCTGCGCTCGACGACGGCGTGGTGCTCCGCTCCGGCCACTGTGCGCTGCGTGTCTCGCCCGCTCCCGACGCGGACGAGCTGTGCATCGAGACCGCCGCGGACGACGAGGACTTCTCCGGCCGCCTGGCCGACGCGCTGGGCGACATGGTGCAGCGTCTCGAGTCCGGGGCTCAGGAGGAGGAAAAGTGAAAAAAGCCGCCGCATCATGTCGTGATGCGGCGGTTTTTGCGTCTTAAGATCACTTGTACCAGGCGATGACCTCGGCGAGGTTCTCGCGGCTGACACAGGAGACGGCGCGCTTGGTCATGTCGAGGGTGGCCTGTTCCGCGGGGCTGAGCTCGGCACGGACGCTCAGGCGGCCGGCGATCTCCTTGCACTTCATCTTCATTATCAGCTTCATGGGGCCCTTGAGCTTGTTGATGTCAAAGCCGCCCTGGAGGTAGAACACCGCCGTGGACTGCGGGATGCCCAT
>CAUAHS010000098.1 GCA_958428885.1 uncultured Eubacteriales bacterium | reverse complement strand
CTCTATCGTATTCGTGAGCTTGTCGGTCTCGACCTCGAAGAGGGGCTCGCCCTCCTTGACGGCGTCGCCCTCGGCCTTCAGCCAGCGGCTGACCAGGCCCTCGGTCATCGTGAGGCCCAGCTTCGGCATCACTACCAGTTTTGCCATTTAAAATTCCTCCTTATCTGGCCTGAACATCCCCAGCCTCGCCGCTTCGCTGAGCGCGGCGCGGGGCAGGACGCGCCAGGGTCCGTTTCTGAGCACGGTGAACGTCACCTCGTCGCCGGGGTCCACGCGCACCTCGCGCTCGCCGTCCAGGGCTATCATGTGCCGCGCCTCGGAGAGGAAGCGGAACTCCTGCCCCAGCTCCAGCCGGTGCACGCCCCTGACGCCCACCTCCGTGAGCACGCCGGCGGCGATGGGGGCTATGACCCGTCTGCCGCCGCGGCCGAGCTCGACCGCGAGGGCGCAGTCGTCGCTGTCCTCGACTATGCCGCAGACGCCCGCGACGGCCGAAAAGCCTATGGTCGCCGGGTGGCAGCGGGAGGCCACGATGAGCCGCATCCGCTCCGCGTCCCAGATGGCCCGGGCCCCGGCAAAGTAGTCGTCGGAGACGACGGCGTCGATGAGCGCGATGTCGCGCAGCTCGCCGTTCACGCGGACCTCGATGCGCTTGTCGTGGATGCAGCAGCGCCTCGGCTCCGGCATCAGCGCGGCGGCCGCGGCGGCCATGCCGGCGACCGTGCCCTCCATGAGCGTGGGGTAGACGTTGTTCGTGCCCGTGGAGACCGAGAGCAGCGGCACCTCGACGAGGCTCTTGGCCGCGGCCCGGCTGGTGCCGTCGCCGCCTAGGACCACCACGCAGCCCACGCCCAGCTCCTCGAACATACGCGCGGCGCGGGTGGTGTCCTCCTGCGCGGCCTCTATCTCGAAGTCCAGCAGCTCCACGTTTGCGCGGAGCACGCCGTCGCTCTCGAGGCCCTCGCGCACGGCCCAGCCTATCATGAAGGTCTCCGGCATGAACACAACGCTCTCGACCCCCAGGCCCTGGGCGGCGAGCACGATGCGCTTGCAGATGTTCACCTTCTCGTTGTTGTCGATCGTAGTCGCATAGGAGACGAGGCGCCGGATATCCTTGCCCGACGCCGGGTTGGCTATGACGCCTATGGTCCTGTTCATCCGCAGCACCTCCCAAAAAACAGCCCGCAGGTACCCGTGAGCGCCTGCGGGCCTCCCCTTGACGTGGTTTAGAACATCTTCTTTGCCGCGATCAGGATGTCCTGAGCGTTGGGTATGTAATACTGCTCAAGATTCGGGGCAAAGGGCACGGGCGTATCCAGCGCGCCTATGCGGATGACGGGGGCGTCAAGGTAGTCGAAGAATTCCTCGCCGATGATGGCGCTAATCTCGCCGCCGAAGCCGCCGCGTTTGACCTCCTCGGTTATGACGATGGCCTTGTGCGTCTTGGCGATGCTCTCGCCGATGAGCTCCTTGTCCAGCGGATAGAGGCTGCGCAGGTCGATGACCTCGACGCCGATGCCGTCCGCCGCGAGCTTCTCCGCCGCCTCCAGCGCGTCGTACACCTGGCGGCCGTAGGTGATTATGGAGAGGTCGCCGCCCTCGCGGACTATGCGGCCCTTGCCCAGGGGGATGGGCTCGAGGCTCGTGACCTCGCTCTTCATGCTAAGCAGCACCTTCTGCTCAAAGTACATGACCGGGTTGTCGTCGTCTATGGCCGAGAGCATCAGTCCCAGCGCGTCCTGGGCGCAGGAGGGATAGACGACCTTCAGGCCGGGGACGTGGGTCAGCCAGGCCTCGAGGCTCTGGGAGTGCTGCGCCGCGGCACCCGTGCCTGCGCCGGCGGGGAGCCGGACGACCATCGGCATCGAGATCTTGCCGCCGAACATATAGCGCATCTTCGCCGCCTGGTTCACGAGCTGGTCCATGCCGACCGTCAAAAAGTCGCAGAACATGAGCTCGGCTATGGGCCTGAGCCCCGTCGCCGCTGCGCCGACCGCGCAGCCTATTATCGCGCCCTCGGATATGGGCGTATCGCGAACCCTCTCGGGGCCGAACTCGGCAAGCATGCCCGCGGACACGCCGAAGCAGCCGCCGAACGCGCCGACGTCCTCGCCGAAGAGCACTACGTTGGGGTTCTCACGCATCCGGATACTCATGCCCTCGCGGATGCCCTCTGCATAAGTCATCATCGTCATCTCTCGCGCACCTCCTCAACTATGTCGGAATAGACGTCCACGACGGCGCTCTCCAGAGTCGGTATCGGCTGGGCGTCCGCGAAGACGATGGCGTCCTCGACCTCCTTGGCCACCTGCGCGTCTATCTCCGCAAGCTCCTCGGCCGTGAGCACGCCGTTCTCGGCCAGGAACTGAGCAAAGCGCGGCAGCGGGTCCTTCGCCAGCCAGGCCTCCTGCTCCTCCTTGGGCTTGTAAATGGCGGGGTCGCCCTCGAAGTGGCCGTGCTGGCGGTAGGTCTTGCACTCGAGCAGCGTCGGGCCCTTGCCCGCCCTGGCGCGGGAGACGGCCTCGGACGCCGCCTCATACACGGCCAGCGGGTCGTTGCCGTCGACGGCGATGCCGGGGATGTTGTAGGCCGCGCCGCGGTCGGCCACGTCCTTTATGGCCTGGTGCCTGTCCTGGCTCATCGAGATGCCGTAGTGGTTGTTTTCGCACACAAAGATTATCGGCAGCTTCCAGATGGACGCCATGTTCAGCGACTCGTGGAAGGTGCCCTGGTTGGTGGAGCCGTCGCCGAAGAAGCAGACGCAGACCTGGTCCGTGCCGCGTATCTTCGCCGAGAGGCCCGCGCCGCAGGAGATGCAGTGGCCCGCGCCGACTATGCCGTTGGCGCCGAGGATGCCCTTGTCCCTGTCGGCAATGTGCATGGAGCCGCCCTTGCCCTTGCAGTAGCCCGTAGCGCGCCCGAAGAGCTCCGCCATCATCAGGTTCAGGTCGCCGCCCTTGGCTATGATGTGGCCGTGGCCGCGGTGCGTGCTGGTGATGAAGTCGTCGTCGCGCAGGCATTCGCAGACGGCGGGCGCTATGGCTTCCTCACCCAGGTACAGGTGTACGAAGCCGGGTATCTTGCCCTCTGCAAACAGCCGCGCAGCCGTGCTCTCGAAGTCGCGTATGCGCCGCATCTTCACATACATGTCCTTCATTTGCTCTTTGCTGATCGCCATTTGTTAACCTCCTTCATTCCGTAATGAAAACTTCCACGGCGGCCAGAGCCGCCTCAATGCTGCAATCCCTGTCGCCGAAGGCCGCGATGCACAGCCCGTCGACCACGAGTCCGCCCTTTACCGCTTTCACCTCCACCGTGCCCACCGGCAGCGCCTCCGCCACCGCGGCACAGTCCACCTCCTCCGGCCGCGAGACCGCGACCGTCGCGAGTATCCGCACCTGGCGCTTGAAGTCCGTCAGTCCCAGCACGTCCTCCAATCCGCACAGGCAGCTGCGGGATACCGCGTCTTTCACCGCCTTCTTCGCCGCCTTGGTGACGTCCTGGCCGTGAAAATCCGTCCCCATGCCGAATTCAACGATGAATTTCTTCAAATTCTCACCTCCGTGATACTCAAATTTCATTTCCTCCTTGAGTATACACTTTCGTCTCATTATTCTCAAGTCGAATCGAATACTTTAACAATTTTCGGCGCTAAAGACAATTAATTGGCCTGATTTTAGGGCCAATTTCATAAATTGCGAGATGTTTAACAAAAAAATCGAGACAAAACGTAGCGTTTTGTCTCGATTTTTTGAGAAAAGTATCATCTATTCTCACTAAAGTGAGAATATTGAGAAAATGAGAAAAATTATCGCAGACTCTTGACGTCTATGCCGCAGCGCTTGATGTGGCGGTAGAGGGTGGCGCGGCTGACGCCGAGCTTTTTGGCGGCCTCGCCCACGTCGCCGCCGCAGAGGGTGAGCGCGGAGAGCAGCTCGCCGGTCTCGCCGCCGTGCGCGTGAGAAGTAGGGGCGCTCTCCGGCGCGGGGCCCAGCGCGGAGCGCAGGCTCTGGGCGTCGAGCTCCTCCCCTGCGGAGGAGTAGAAGGTGCGCTCTATGGTGTTTTGCAGCTCGCGCACGTTGCCGGGCCAGTCGTACTCCGTGAGCCCGGTGAGAAATTGCGGCGTCATGTGCCGCTCCGCCTCGCCCGACATGCCGTTGAGCCGCGCGAGGAACTGCTCCGCGCAGAGCCCTATGTCCCCAGGCCGGGCGCGCAGGGGCGGTATCTCCAGTTTGAGCACGTTCAGCCGGTAAAAGAGGTCCTGGCGGAAGGCGCCCTCGGCGGCCAGCTGCTCCAGGCGGCGGTTCGTGGAGGCGATGATGCGGATGTCAAGCTCTATCTCCTGGCTGCTGCCGACGCGGGTTATGCGGTGGGTCTCCACGGCGCGCAGGAGCTTGGGCTGGAACTCGATGGGCAGCTCCGCGATCTCGTCGAGGAAGAGCGTGCCGTGGTTGGCGAGCTCAAAGCGCCCAGGGTTGCCGCCCGAGGACTGCGCCCCGGGGAAGGCTCCCGCCTCGTAGCCGAAGAGCTCGCGCTCGAGCAGGTCGCGCGGGATGGAGGCACAGTTTATGGCCACGAAGGGGCCGTCGGCGTGGCTGCCCTCATTGTGCATGGCCTGGGCGAAGAGCTCCTTTCCCGTGCCGCTCTCTCCCTCGATGAGGATGTTGCCGTCGTAGCGCGCATAGCGCCGGGCGAGGGCGATGGTCTTTTTCATGCCGGGGTCGCAGGTGTAGATGTCCTGGAAGGTGTATATGGCGCGGTTGCCGCTGACCTTGTTGACGGAGTCGATGAGGTGGGTCTGCTTTTTGAGCGTGACGCAGAGGGTGCGCGCGTTGTACTCCATCGAGGGCGTGACCGCGACGGAGCAGTGCAGCATCCCGTCCCCGGTGATGAGGCGAGAGTCGTCCGCAAAACAGCGGCTGCCGCGGCGCCAGTCCATGGCGTCCCAGCCGATGTCGGGCATGAGGCGGCGGAAGTCTCGGCCCTGCAGCTCCTCCAGGCCCAGGCCGAGCAGCCGCCGCGCGGCGCTGTTCATCCAGATGGCGCGGTAGTCGTCCTGGCTGAGCAGGACTATGCCGTCCGCGCTGCTCTCGAGGGCGGAGTGCATGATCTCCGCGTTGTGCAGCAGCGAGAGCTTGCCCTCGATGCCGTACACCGCCGCGAGCACGACGGCGAGGGTGTGGTCGTGGACTCCGGAGGCGTCGCCGGACATGTTGAAGCAGCCGATGACCTCCCCGTTCAGGCCGTGGATGGGCGCGGCGGAGCAGGTCCAGCCGTGGTGCGTGCGGCAGTAGTGCTCCGGGCCGACCATCTGTATGGGCGTGTCGCAGTCGAGCGCGACGCTTATGGCGTTGGTGCCGACGCTGAGGTTCGACCAGAGCGCCCCCGGCACAAAGCGCAGGTCCTCTGTGCGCTCCATGATGGACTCGTCGCCCATCGTCTCGAGCACATAGCCCGCGCTGTCCGTGAGCACCATGAGGAAGCCCGTGCGCCGGACGATGTCGAAGATGCTCTGCATTATGGGCAGCGCGGTGTCGATGAGCGTGCTGTTGGCCTCGCGGATGGACTGGAACACGGCGTCGTCCACCCTCCTGCCCAGGCCGCCGTTGGGGTCCACCCCCGCGTCGCGGCACTTTTTCCAGCACTCGGCCACGGCCGGCTGCACGGAGGGGTCCATACGGCCCTCGTAGACGTAGGCGGCCCAGATCTCCTCGAGCTTTTTAAAGTCCTTCATCTTCCGCGTCCTCCCCGAACATCAAAGTCAGTATCTCCCCCAGCGTTATGCCGCCGAACATCTCCCGCAGCGGCAGGCCCTCCAGCGCCGCGCGCACGTCGCCGCGCTCGAAGCGGCGGCCGGAGAGCGCCTCCCGCGCCCGGTCCCAGCCGGTCATCGCCATGAAGTCCCCGGCGAAGGCCGCGTCCCGGATGTGCCCGGCGTGGATGTCCAGCCGGACCTCCATGCTCCCGCCCGGGAAGCGCCGCCGTGAACGGAAGCCGAAATCCGGCGCCCGGCCCCAGTTCCACTCCCAGCTCTCGTACTTCTCCGCCGCCAGGGCGCGCACGCGCGCGAGCTCAGTCTCCGTCAGGCTCTCCCGGACGAGGCCGCCGCGCGTCAGCTCGGCGAGGATCACGCGCCGGAACTCCCCGAGGTCCATGTCCTCCGGGAGGAAGTCCCGGATGTTCCCCACCCGGCTGCGCACGGAGCGCGCGGCCTCGGAGCTGAACTTCTCCGGGTCCGCCCGGAGCGCCCCCGATAGCGCCTCCGCGTCCGTGTCGAAGAGCAGCGTGCCGTGGTGCAGCACCCGGCCGCGGCTGAGCCGCTGCGCCGTGCCGGAGACCTTACGGCCCTCGACGCAGATGTCGTTCCGGCCCGAGAGTTCCGCCGCGACGCCCAGCGCGGAGAGCGCGCGGCACACGGGCCGGGTCAGTGCCTCCATGCTCAGCGAGGCCGTGTCCAGCGCGTCGGTTATAAAGGAGTAGTTGAGGTTCCCGAGGTCGTGATACACCGCCCCGCCCCCGGTCATGCGCCGCACGACGCGGATGCCGTGCGCGCGGACATAGGCCGGGTCCACCTCCTCTGCGGCGTTCTGGTTGAGCCCGACGATGACCGAATTCGCGTTCTGCCAGAGCATCAGCCAGTCGCCCTCGCGCCGGTTTTCCAGCACGAACTCCTCAAAAGCCAGGTTGAAAGCCGGGTCAGTGCTGCCCGTCTCAAGATAGTGCAGGGCCATATCGCGCCTCCGTCTCAATTGGCGAGAAAATTATAGCCGATATTTTCCTTAAAGGCAAGAGTTTCTCAATATTTTCTCATATCTGTACAAGCGGCGGCGGGATGCGGTATAATGTGTCAGAATCACGCAGGAAGGAACGACTAAATGAAACGGCTGGTCATCGGAATACTGGCGCATGTGGAC
>CAUAHS010000097.1 GCA_958428885.1 uncultured Eubacteriales bacterium | reverse complement strand
GAGGTCACGGACGAGATGCGCGAGCTGGCAAAAGTGGTCGTTGAGATGCCCAGGCTCTCGGATGAGTACCTGACTCCGTTCCTCTATATCTTCCCCTATTGGTTCTTCGGCTTCCACCTGATGGAGAACGAAGGCGGCAAGGTCGGCGAAAGCCGCTATGTTTACAGGGGCGGATTCATAGGACGTCCCGAGAATTTACCGCAGTGATCAACAGGCTCAGGCCTGTGGTTGATATTAAAAAAGAGGAGGATAAAAAATGAAAAGACTATTCGCTCTGCTGCTCGCACTGGTACTTGTCTTTTCGCTTGCGGCCTGTGGGCAGGAGCCCGCATCCGACAGCGGCAACGACAATGGCGGCAGTGACAGCAGCACCAACGACGGCGAGGGCTACGAGCTCGTAATGTGGATGTTCTCGGACGCCACGATGAATGAGCAGGGTGAGCTCTTCGACAAGTGGCGCAGCGACTTCCTGTCGCAGCATCCCGAGGTCAAGTCCATTGAGTTCATCGCCAAGGGCGACTCCGAGCTGCTGACCGGCGTCACCGCCGGCGTCGGTCTGCCCGACGTGCTCATGTCCAGCTTCACCTACGGCAGGAGCTATCTCGACGCGGTCGATCTGCTCGACCTCACCGACCTCTACGCCGACGAAGAGTGGGCCGACGGCTTCTACGAGGACGCCGTTGCCGTCACCAACGTTGACGACGGCTACTGGGCCGTCCCCTTCATGAGCTATGTGCCTCTCATCTGGCGCAACCTTGACGCTCTTGAGGCCGCCGGTATCGACCCCGCCGAGGGCGAGCCGACCATGGACGCCTTCATCGAGCACCTCAAGCAGGTCAATGATGCCGGCCTCATCGCTACCCACAGCTGGTCCGCCGGCGGCGTCTACGGTCCCGGTGCCGTCATGGGCGCTGACTACGAGAAGTTCGGCAACCCGCTCGAGATAGTTGACGGCAAGACCACCATCGAGCCCACCGCGCTGACCCGCACCTTTGAGTATATCCTCAAGATCAACGAGCAGGGCAACACTTGGGCTTACAGCGACGACGCCGCGGTCGTAGCCTTCAAGAGCGGCGAGATGGCCTACCTTCTGGGCGGTCCCTGGGACGAGCCCTCCTGGCAGCAGGCCGGTGTGAACTACGACGTCGTGCTTGTCCCGCCCTATGAAGAGGGCAGCAACGTCTACGGCGGCTTCTTCGGCTGGGACGGCTTCTACGGCATCGACAGCGGCGACGAAGGCCGCAACGAGGCCATCAAAGCCTGGCTCAAGTATCTCGGAAGCTTTGACGTCATGAAGGAATTCACCGAGGTCATCGGCCGTCCGACCCTGCGTGAGTCCGTTATGAACGACCCCGAGGTCCAGGCTAACCCCGTTGCCGCTGTTCAGGCGAAGGGCATGGAGTACACCCGTCTCAGGATCGACTACTTCACCTACTCCTTCTACTGGATCACGCCCGTCACCGACCTTGCCGTCAAGGTCGCGGACGGCTCCATGACGCCCGAGGAGGCTTCTGCTCAGTTCGTTGTGGATCTCAACGCCCTGTACGCTGACGCCGGAGCATAATTATTCCGACCTGAAATAAGGCACATTTGTATGACATACTCCTCAGTTATCTGTGGAGTATGTCATATATAAATACGGTGCTTACAGCGGTCAAAGGAGATGTTCGCTTGAATCAGATTGAAACTTTGGAAAAAAAGCCTGTGCTCATAAGGTTCAGGAACGCGATTATGAAGCACCTGCCGAGCTACCTTGGACTGCTTCCTTTCTTTGCACTTCTCATTGTCTTTGTCATCGTCCCCATCATAACCGGCATTCTGAGGAGCTTCACCGACTGGTCCATGTCCAGCCGGGACGAGATAAACTTTGTCGCCCTTGAGAACTACAAGTATCTGCTTGCGGGCGAAGGCACGACCTCAAAACGTTTCCTGAAATCGCTGGTCAACATGGCGATATATGTGCCGATAACCGTTGTCGTCGGCATCGGCATCTCGCTCATACTCGCGCTCATAGTCACGCAGCTCAACGACAAGCTCTATCGCTTCTACCGCAGCGTCTATTATATCCCCACCGTCATCCCCGTGTTCCTCTGCGTCGCCATCTGGCAGTGGTTCATGACCACCGATACCGGCATCGTGTCCTCGCTGCTTGCGAAGATCGGGATCGGCGAAGGCGTCACCTGGGCCGAAACCGCCGGCTATGCTCTGGCCGAGGTCATAATCGTTGACGTCTGGAACATGATCGGCTTCAACTTTCTAATAATCCTTGCCGGCATGAAGGACATATCGCCCGAACTCTACGAGGCGGCCGATATCGACGGCGCGAGCACCCTGCAAAAGATGAAAAACATCACCATTCCCCTGCTCGAGCCCGTTTTGTTCTTCGTCATCACCTACGCCTTTATCTGTGCGATACAGGTCTACGACATACCGTGGATCCTGTCCGGCTACGATGACATGAACGCCGTCGGCGGGCCTGATCAGGTCATGCTCTTCCCCGTCATGGAAATGGTGCGGAACGTCTACAACGGAAGCGCATCCGGTCTTGGAAGGGCCTGTGCCATGGGCGTCATGCTGATGCTCATCATCATGGCTATTACGGCCATCCAGTTCAAAGGCAGGAAAAAGAATTAAGGAGGCGCCGAAATGCGAAAAGGTAAAAAAGTTGGGAAGCTTGAAGGCATTATATTCTCGCTTCTCGGTTTGATCTGGGCTTTCGGCTGCATTTTCCCGATATAGAAGGTATTTTGTGCGACCTTTTCTAAAGAGACGACGAACCTTACTACGGTAATGCTGCCGGATTCCTTCAGCAACGGCATATCGAAAGTCTATACCGCTCTGACCTCCGTCAACGTCATGGACGCTACTCTGGACACTGCGATATACACCCTCATCTCCATCGTCGGGATGCTGATAATGTGCTCGCTGGCGTCGTATGAGTTCTCGTTTTACAAGTTTCCGGGGAAAAAGCTCCTGTTTTCCGTGCTGATGGGCGCAATGATGCTGCCGTTTATTCTTTACGTCGTTCCGCTTTACAGGTTCGTATACAAGCTGGGTCTGACCGACACCTATCTAGGCGTTGCGATACCCATCATGATATCGCCGATGTCGGTCTTTATTTTGAACCAGTTCAGCGAATCGATACCGGTGTCGCTTATCGAATCGGCACGCATAGACGGCGCCGGACACTTCCAGGTCTTCTTCAAGATATATCTGCCTCTCGTGCGCAACGGTCTCATCACCGTGACCGTCCTGATGTTCCTGAGGGCCTGGGGCTCGTATATGTGGCCCGCGCTGGTGACCGGCAACGACATACTCCCGGTAAGCCGGACGATAGCAAACCTGCTGTCGAAATACTTCTACGTCGACGTGCGAGTCAAGATGGCCGCCATGCTGCTTGCGATGGTCCCGCCTATGGCAATATACGTGATATTCCAGAAGCACGTCATCGAGGGCATGACAATGTCCAGCGTAAAGGGTTGATGACCCGTCAAAACCAAGCGAGGTCGGATGCGGCATGGCATCTGGCCTCGTTTCTTTTTTGCCGTGTCTTGTCCTTCCCCGGCCGCTCGTGCAGGCGGTCGGCAGGCCGAGGCACGCAAGTGACAAGAAAAGTGATGGTATCCTGCTCTGTGCATTTCAGGTTCATTTAAGGTATGCGGTGTATCTTGTCCTCAGGTGATGCGAATGAAAATACTTATCATAGAGGACGAGGAGCTTTTGGCCGAGTCGCTCAAGACGCTGCTTGAACTGCGGGGCTTCGAGGTCGAGGTCGTGAGCGACGGCGAGAGCGGCGCCGAGTACGCAGAGACGGGCATATACGACCTGCTGCTGCTCGACGTAATGATGCCCAGACTGGACGGGTACAGCCTGGCCCGCCGTGTTCGGGCCAGGAGGGTGACCACGCCCATACTCATGCTCACGGCACGCTCCGACGTACACGACCGCATCGAGGGTCTGAACGCCGGAGCCGACTACTACCTCACCAAGCCCTTCGACAACCGGGAGCTGCTGGCCTGCATAAACGCCCTGCTCCGCCGCCAGGGCACGCAGTTCGACGTGCTCGCCTACGGGAACACCAGCCTCGACCTCACGGGCTGCACGCTGAGCACGGCGGGCGGGAGCGTCCGGCTCTCGGCCAAGGAGTTCGACGTCATGCGCCTTCTGATGCAGGCCGAGGGACGCAGCGTGCGCAAGGAGACCATCCTCACCCGCGTCTGGGGCTTTGACTCCAACGCCGGGGACAACAACGTGGAGGTCTACATTGGCTTTCTGCGCAAGAAGCTCAGGGCCATAGGCTCCAACCTAACCATAGAGGTCATCCGCCTGCTGGGCTACCATCTGGAGGTGCACGAGGCTTGATACGGCGGCTGCGGCTCAAATTCGTGTGCATAAACATGGCCATCGTCACGCTGATGCTCTGCGGCATCTTCGCCATGGTCTTTTTCTTCACGCGGGACAACCTCGAGCGGGAGAGCATAGGCATGATGCAGGCCCTGGCGCAGGAGCCGATGCGCCCCGGCGTGCCGGACGAGAGGCCGGAGGGCGTGCGTCTGCCCTTTTTCACGCTGGAGCTGGACGAGGACGGCGGCATTGCCGACGCCTGGGGCGGCTACTACGACCTCACGGACGGCGAGCTGCTGGAACGGCTGCTCGCCCTGGCCAAGGCGGGGGACGGGAACACCGGCGTGCTGGAGGACTACGGCCTGCGCTATTGCCGCGTACAGGCGCGCGGGACGCAGTACATCGTCTTTGCGGACATGTCCAGCGAACGGAGCGTGATGGCTAACCTCATAAAAAACAGCCTGCTCATCGGCGCGCTGAGCTTTGCGGTCTTTCTGGTCGTAAGCCTGCTGCTGGCGCGCTGGGCGGTGCGGCCGGTGGAGCTCGCCTGGGAGCGGCAGAGGCAGTTCGTGGCCGACGCCTCGCACGAGCTCAAGACCCCGCTGACGGTGATACTCAGCAATGCTCAGCTCCTGGGCGAGGCGGAGGGCGACCCGGCGCTCCGCTCACGGCTGAGGGAGAACATCCTCTCCATGTCGGCGCGGATGCGCTCCCTGGTGGAGAGCCTGCTCGACCTCGCGCGGGTGGATTCAGGACTCGCAGGTCAGACGCTCTCGCGCGTGGACCTCAGCCGGGTGGTCTCCGAGGCGATACTCCCCTTTGAGCCGCTCTTTTACGAGCGCGGGCTGGCCCTCTCGAGCGAGATCGAGCCGGGCATAGCCGTCAAGGGCAGTGCGGAGCGGCTCTCACAGGCCGTGGGCGTGCTGCTCGATAACGCTCAGAAATACGCCTCGCCCGGCGGCAGAGTGGGCGTGACGCTCTCCAGCCAGGGCCGGAGCCACTGCCTCATCGCGGTGGAAAACAGCGGAGAACCCCTCTCCCCCGCCGAGCAGCGCGACATCTTCAAGCGCTTTTACCGCGCAGACGCCGCACGCAGCTCCGGCGGGAGCTACGGTCTGGGTCTCTCCATCGCCCGCGGCATAGTCGAGGCCCACCGCGGACGCATCTGGGCCGAGGCCGTCCCCGGCGGCAACCGCTTCTGCATACGGCTGCCTGTTCAAAAATCAAAATGAGAGCGCAGCGGCTCACCCCGCGGCGCTCTCATTCTTCATAAATCGTTTACGATTTACCCCCCGCGCTTTTCAGCTGTGTTTCAGTCAGCCGTGCTACATTGGCACAGTAAGGGGGTATCGCCTTGATTGAAGTAAGCCATCTAACAAAGCGCTATGGCGCGCATCTTGCCGTTTCGGACCTCTCGTTCAACATTGAGGACGGGCAGATCTACGGCTTTCTCGGCCCGAACGGGGCCGGGAAATCCACGACCATGAACATCATGACCGGCTGCCTCGCCGCCAGCTCCGGCGAGGTCAGGATCGACGGGCACGACATCTTTGAGGAGTCGGGCGCGGCGAAGCGGCTGTTGGGCTATCTGCCGGAGCAGCCGCCGCTCTATCTGGACCGGACGCCGAGGGAATATCTGACCTTCGTCGGCCGGGCGAAGGGCCTGAGCAGGGCCCAGCTCGCAGAGCAGATGGAGCGCGTCATGTCCGTCACGCAGATAGGCGACGTCGCGGACAGGCTCATCAAGAACCTCTCCAAGGGCTATCGCCAGCGCGTGGGCATCGCCCAGGCCCTGCTGGGCGACCCGAAGATCGTCATCCTAGACGAGCCCACCGTGGGCCTCGACCCCAGGCAGATAATCGAGAGCCGCGACCTCATAAAGGACCTCGGGCGCGAGCACACGGTCATACTCAGCAGCCACATTCTCTCCGAGGTCCAGGCCGTGTGCCAGACGATACTCATCATCTCCAAGGGCCGCCTCGTGGCCTGCGACACGCCGGAGAATCTGGAGCGGCTCTTTGCCGGCTCCACCACCGTGGAGCTCACCGCCGAGGCTCCGGCGGACGAGGCGACGCGCCTGCTCTCGCCCCTCGAACACATCACCGGGCTGCGCTCCGAGCCGATCGAAGGCGGACGCTGCCGCGTGACGCTCGACACCGACTGCCCCGACGGCGACGAGGTCTGCCGCGAGGCCTTCTTCGCCTTCAGCCGCGCCAGTAAGCCCATCCTGCGCATGAGCACCGCCCGGGCCAGCCTTGAGGACATCTTCATCGAGCTCACGAGCTCCGACGCACCCGCCGCGGCGGGCGGAGAGGAGGCGAAGGCATGAGGGCCGTATTCAGGCACGAGGTCTCCTCGTATTTCACCAACGTCACGGGCTATGTGTTCGGCGCGTTCCTGCTGCTCTTTGCGGGCATTTACACCATGGCCTACAACCTCCGCTCGGGCTACACGAACTTCGAGTACGTCCTCGGGAGCATGTCCTTTGTCTTTCTCGTCATCGTGCCCATCCTCACGATGAAGGTCATCGCCGAGGAAAAGCGGCAGAAGACCGACCAGCTGCTCTATTCCCTGCCGCTGAGCATGACCCGCGTCGTGCTCGGCAAATATCTCGCGCTGCTCGTGGTCTTTGCCGTGCC
>CAUAHS010000096.1 GCA_958428885.1 uncultured Eubacteriales bacterium | reverse complement strand
GCGCCGATGGGGGCGGTGAAAATGGGCAGGCCGAACTCCCGGCCGAAGAGCTTGAAGCTCGTGTCCGGAGTTGCGTTGGAGCAGATGGTGTCCATGTTCACGAAGATCTTCTGCCAGGCGTCGTAGTTGCGGGCGGCGCCGTTGCCGGGACCCTTGGAGCCGGGACCGGGCATGGAATTGCCGCAGGCCTTGCCGTTGCACACTGGGCAGGCCTTGCAGTAGGGGCCTATATTTCCGCGCGCTTTTTCGAGTACATCCTTGTAATCCATGACATTTCCTCCAATATATATGTAATTGTGCCATTGATGAACATTAAAAACCCGTTTCCGGCGTTTGTCAATCCAAAATACCCGTGCCGTCGAAGGCGGGGATCATGTCCTCGCCGGAGGAGTCCGGCTCCTGCCAGTAGCCGTCCTCGATGCCGGCGGCTATCAGATAGTCGTAGAGCTCTGCGGCCTCGGCCTCGGTGACACAGCGGCCCAGCTCCGGGAAACGTTCAGCTATGCCCGGCATGGGCGTGTACTGAGCCATGAGCGAGAAGAGCACCCCGCCCATGGGGAAGTGCTCCGCCACCCAGTCGATGACCCCGCGCGAGTTTTCGAGCTGCCCGGGCAGGATGAGATGGCGTATGAGCACGCCGGAGCGGAGGATCTCGTCCTCGTCGAGCTGATATACGCCCACCTGGCGGAACATCTCGAGTATCGCCGCCGCGGCGGCCTCCGGGTAATCCGGAGCGTCGGAATACCTCGCCGCGGGGGCGGCAAGGGAGTATTTGAAGTCCGGCATGTATATCTGCACCAACCCCTCGAGCATGCGCAGGGACTCGACGCTCTCATAGCCGGAGCTGTTCCAGACCACGGGTATGCCGAGGTCGAGGCCGGAGAGCGCCTCGGCCACAGGCCGGGTGAAGTGCGAGGCGGTGACGAGGCTGATGTTGTGCACGCCCGTGTCCCTCAGCCGGAGCATGATCTCACGCAGCTTCGGCACGGTGAGCTCCACGCCGCCGCCGGAGGCTATCTCGCGGTTCTGGCAGTAGACGCAGCCGAGACCGCAGCCGGTGAAGAAGATGGTCCCGCTGCCTCGGGTGCCGCTTATGCAGGGCTCCTCGCCGTAGTGCGCCGCCGCCCTTGCGGCACGGGGGAGATATGGCGAACGGCAGCGCCCGAACACGCCGTTTTCGCGCTCGGCGCCGCAGTTTCTCGGGCAGTCATGGCAGCCGCTCAAAAGGGGAGCGCCTCCCTCGTGTGGCCGTAGGGCTCGCGCGGGACGCTCATGGGCTGCATCCGCCCGCTCTCGGCGCCCTTGAGGGCCAGCTTGAGCATCTTCTTGAGCGTGTACTTGCTCTCGCCCGCAAAGCGCTCGGCGCGGTCATAGCTCACCGTCTCGCACTTGTAGCCGAGGCGGGTGATGAGCCCGCGCAGAAAGAGGTCGTCGCCGTGGTAGAGGGCCAGCTTGTCCAGCGCCTCGGGCCCCATGAGGCGGAAGTCCGCGTGGTCGTATATGAGGTCGGAGCCGAAAAAGCGCATGATGCGGTAATACGCCCGCGCGGTGAAGCGCTTCATAAAGGTGTCAGTCTGGCGGCTGGCGCGGACGCCGCAGACTATGTGGGCGCCCTCCTCGCGCTTTTCGCACATGGCGTCGATGGCGTTCACGTCGTCCTGCAGGTCGGCGTCTATAGAGATGGCCACCGCGCGCTCGGCACGGGCGGCCATGAGCCCCTCGGTCAAAGCGGTCTGGTGCCCGCGGTTGCGGTCCAGGGAGAGGCCGGTGAACACGGTCGGATACGCCTCGTGCGCCTGCTTTATCATCTCCCAGGTGCGGTCCGCCGAGCCGTCGTCCACAAAGAGGATGCGGCTGGCCTCGGAAGCTATGCCGCGCTCGACAAGGGAGGAGAGCTTTTCGCCCAGGCGCTTCATCGTCTCGGGCAGGACCTCCTCCTCGTTATAACAGGGTACTACAATAAAGTATTTCTCCATAAAGTCCTCCGAAAGAGGCCGCTGCGGAAACTCTGCGGCCTTTTTTACGCCCACATTATAAGCCATTTTGCGCCCGGATTCAATATCGCACACTTTATATGACGGATTTTACAAAAAATTAAATAAAAAATATTGTTTTACGGCATTATTGGTATTGTAAAATCATAGACAAGGTAGTAAAATGTCTCTGGCCCAAAATTATGGGTAATGATACAAACGTATGTAACAAGCTGGAGGGCGGCCGGATGGTCGATATCGTACTCGTAGAACCTGAGATCCCGAACAATACCAGGGCGATAGCCCGGACCTGCGCCTGCACGGGTGCGAGGCTGCATCTCATAAAGCCGTTGGGCTTCGACATCTCGGACAGCGCGGTCAAGCGCGCGGGACTGGACTACTGGTACCTCGTGGACATCCGGGTGTACGACAACATCGAGCAGTACTTCAAGATGAACGGCGACGAGAACCTCTGGCTCACCACCACGAAGGCCCCCAAAAGCTACGTCGACTGCGACTGGAGCGGCGACGTGACGCTCATGTTCGGGAAGGAGACCGCGGGCCTGCCCGAATGGCTCAGGGAAAAATACCGCGACAAATGTATACGCATCCCCATGATCTCCGAGGCGAGGAGCCTCAATCTGTCGAACGCCGCTGCCATACTCACCTATGAAGCGCTCAGGCAGCAGGGATTCAAGGGCTTGAAAGACTATGGAATTATGAAACAGGAGGAATCGGTATGAATTACAACAAGAAAACTGTCCGCGACTTCGACCCCCACGGCAAGAAGGTGCTCCTGCGCTGCGATTTCAACGTACCCCAGAACAAGGAAACCGGCGAGATAACCAGCGACAAGCGCATCGTGGCTGCTCTGCCCACCATTAAATACCTGCTCGAGAACGGCGCCGCCGTCATCGCCTGCTCCCACCTGGGCAAGCCCAAGGGCGAGTGGAAGGAGAGCCTGAGCCTGGCCCCCGTGGCCAAGAGGCTGAGCGAGCTGCTCGGCATGGATGTCATCTTCGCCAAGGACATCATCGGCGAGGACGCCAAGGCCAAGGCCGCCGCCCTGCAGGCCGGCCAGATAATGCTGCTTGAGAACCTGCGCTTCGACAAGCGCGAGGAGAAGAACGACCCCGAGTTCGCCAAGGAGCTCGCCTCCATGGCCGAGGTCTATGTGTCCGACGCCTTCGGCACCGTGCACCGCGCCCACGCCTCCACCGCCGGCGTCGCAGCCTACCTGCCCGCCTATGCCGGCCTGCTGGTGGAGAAGGAGATCTCCGTCATGGGCAAGGCTCTCAGCGACCCCGCCCGTCCCTTCGTCGCCATCCTCGGCGGCGCCAAGGTCAGCGACAAGATCGGCGTCATCAACAACCTCATTGAGAAGGCCGACACCATCATCGTCGGCGGCGGCATGGCCTACACCTTCAAGAAGGCCCAGGGCCACACCGTCGGCAAGAGCCTGCTCGAGGCCGACCGCATCGACTACGCCAAGGAGATGATGGCCAAGGCCGAGGCCAAGGGCGTCAAGTTCCTCCTGCCTGTCGACAGCATCTGCGCCGCCGAGTTCGCTAAGGACGCCGCTCCTGTGGCCGCCGGCGAGGACATCCCCGACGACCTCATGGGCATGGATATCGGCCCCAAGACCGTCGAGATGTATTGCGAGGCTGTCAAGGGCGCCGGCACCATCGTGTGGAACGGACCCATGGGCGTGTTTGAGTTCCCCGCCTTCGCAAACGGCACCTGGAAGATGGCCGAGGCCGTCGCCAACTCCGGCGCGGTCACCATCATCGGCGGCGGCGACAGCGCCTCCGCTGTAGAGAAGAGCGGCCAGGCCGACAAGATCACCCACATCAGCACCGGCGGCGGCGCTTCTCTCGAGTTCCTCGAGGGCCTGGAGCTGCCCGGCGTCGCCTGCCTGCTTGACAAATAAGGAGCGTTTGCAATGAACAGAAAGTATCGCAAGACCGTTATAGCCGGCAACTGGAAGATGAACAAGCTCGCCTCCGAGGCCAAGCCCTTCGTCGAGGAGCTGCGTGCGGCTATGCCCAAGACCAAGACCTGCGAGAGCGTGCTCTGCGTGCCCTTCCCGATCATCCCCGCCATGGCCAAGGTCATGCGCGACAGCCGCCTCGCCTTCGGCGCACAGGACGTCTCCGCGCACGAGTCCGGCGCCTACACCGGCGAGGTCAGCGCCGCCATGCTGGCCGACCTGGGCGTAAAGTACTGCATCGTCGGCCACAGTGAGCGCCGCCAGTACCACGCTGAGAGCGACTCCCTCGTGAACACCAAGGCCAAGGCCCTGCTCGCCGCCGGCATCACCCCCATCGTCTGCGTGGGCGAGAGCCTCGAGCAGCGCGAGAACGAACTCACCATGGAGTACGTCGCCTATCAGGTCAAGGCCGCCCTTGCGGGAATGGACTCCCGCGAGGTCAAGAAGTGCATCATCGCCTATGAGCCCATCTGGGCCATCGGCACCGGCCGTACCGCCACCGCCGACCAGGCGGAGGAGGTCTGCCGCGAGATCCGCACCGTCATCCGCGGCATGTTCGACGCCCGCACCGCCCGTGCCGTCAGCATCCTCTACGGCGGCAGCATGAACGCCAAGAACTGCGACGAGCTGCTCGCCCAGCCCGACATCGACGGCGGCCTCATCGGCGGCGCTTCCCTCAAGCCGCAGGACTTCGCCCGCATCATCGCCGGCACCGCCGCGGAGTGAGCCATGGAAAAAGTGAACCCCACCGCTCTCATAATCCTTGACGGCTACGGCATCGGCAATCCCGGACCCGGCAACGCCATCTGGGAGGCCAACACCCCCGTCATGGACAAGCTGCTCGCTTGCTGCCCGAACACCCAGCTCTCCGCCTCCGGCCTCGACGTGGGCCTGCCCGAGGGCCAGATGGGCAACAGCGAGGTCGGACACACCAACATCGGCGCAGGCCGTGTGGTGTATCAGGACCTCCCCAAGATCACGAACGCCGTGAAGGACGGCAGCTTCTTTGAAAATCCCGTGTACGTCAAGGCCATGGACGACGCCGCAAAGAGCGGCGGCGCACTCCATGTGCTCGGCCTCCTCTCCGACGGCGGCGTGCACAGCCATATCACCCACATCTTCGCCATACTCGAGATGGCCAAGCGCCGCGGTCTTCCGCGCGTGTACGTCCACTGCTTCCTCGACGGGCGTGACGTCGGCCCCAAGACCGGCGCAAGCTACGTCCAGAAGCTCGCCGACGAGTGCGCCAAGCTCGGCAACTGCAAGATAGCCACCATCCAGGGCCGTTTCTGGGGCATGGACCGCGACAAGCGCTGGGAGCGCCTCCAGAAGGGCTATGACGCCATAGTCCGAGGCGTGGGCGTGGAGAACGCCGACCCCGTCGCCGCCGTCGAGGCGAGCTACGCCGAGGGCGTCACCGACGAGTTTGTCGAGCCCGTCGTCTGCGACAAGGACGGCATGATCCGCTCCGGCGACAGCGTCATCTTCATGAACTTCCGCCCCGACCGCGCGCGTGAGATGACCTGGGCCCTCACCGGGAACCTGCCCGCCGACACGCCCATGAGCTGCGAGAAGCTCGCGCTCTCCTATGTCTGCACCGCGCAGTACGATGCGGCGCTGACTCTGCCCATCGCCTTCCCGCCCGAGCACCTCGCCGGCACCATCGGCGAGTATGTCTCCAGCCTCGGCATAAAGCAGTTCCGCATCGCCGAGACCGAGAAATACGCCCACGTCACCTTCTTCCTCAACGGCGGCGTTGAGAAGCAGTACGAGGGCGAGGAGCGCGTGCTCGTGCCGTCGCCGAAGGAGTATCCGACCTACGACCTCATCCCGCAGATGAGCGCCGAGGAGGTCAAGGACAAGCTCATCGCCCGCATGGACGAGGGCGGCTGCGGCCTCTACGTCTGCAACTTCGCAAACTGCGACATGGTCGGACACACCGGCGTGACCGAGGCCGCCATAAAGGCCGTCGAGACCGTCGACAAGTGCCTCGGCGAGGTCGTCGAGTGCGCCAAGCGCAACGGCATCCGCCTCGCCGTCACCGCCGACCACGGCAACGCCGACAGGATGGTCGAGCCCGACGGCAGCCCCAATACCGCGCACACCACCAACCCCGTCCCCTTCGTGATAGTGGGCACCGGCGAGCTCAAGCTCCGCTCCGGCGGCAAGCTGGCCGACATCGCGCCCACGCTGCTCGAGCTGATGGGCCTTCCCGCCCCGGCCGAGATGACAGGCAAGTCCCTCATTGAAAAGTGATTCCAATAAAACTATTTTAAGGAGAATTACAATGAAAGAGTACTTCGAGATCGTTGACGTGACCGCGCGCGAGATACTTGACTCCCGCGGCAACCCCACCGTTGAGGTCGAGGTCACCCTGGACGACGGCACCGTCGGCCGTGCCGCAGTTCCCTCCGGCGCCTCCACCGGCGTTTACGAGGCCTGCGAGCTCCGTGACGGCGACAAGAGCCGCTACCTGGGCAAGGGTGTCAGCAAGGCTGTTGAGAACGTCAACACCGAGATCGCCGAGGCCATGCTGGGCCTGAACGCCCTCGATCAGACCTCGATAGACAAGCTGCTCATCGAGCTCGACGGCACCCCGAACAAGACCTGCCTCGGCGCCAACGCCATGCTCGGCGTGTCCCTGGCCTGCGCCCGTGCCGCTGCCAACGCCCTGAACCTGCCCCTGTACAACTACATCGGCGGCGTGAACGCCAAGACCCTGCCCGTGCCGATGATGAACATCCTCAACGGCGGCGCCCATGCCACCAACAACGTCGACATCCAGGAGTTCATGATCATGCCTGTCGGCGCCCCCAGCTGGAAGGAAGCCCTGCGCATGTGCGCCGAGGTGTTCCACACCCTCAAGACCGTCCTCAAGGAGAACGGCACCCCCGCCGCCGGCGTGGGCGACGAGGGCGGCTACGCTCCCAACCTGAAGAAGGACGAGGACGCCTTCAAGTGCATCGTCGCCGCCATCGAGAAGGCCGGCTACAAGCCCGGCGAGGACTTCATGCTCGCCATCGACGCCGCCGTGTC
>CAUAHS010000095.1 GCA_958428885.1 uncultured Eubacteriales bacterium | reverse complement strand
AGCGCAGGAGGGGGTCCAAGGGGGAACCCTCGCCGGGGGTTCCCCCTTTTATTTTAAGTGTATAGTGCAAACAAAAAACGCCCCCGGATGGGGGCGTTTTTGCTGTCTTTTCGCTTCAGCCGTTGAGATAGTCGACCGCCACCTGGGCGTAGAGGGCGGTGCCGGTCTCCATGGCGCTCTCGTCGATGCAGAACATGTCGCTGTGCTGCGGGGCTTCGCCGCCTCCGCCGAGGGCCACGAAGGCGCAGGGGATGTGGGCCGTGTATTCGGCAAAGTCCTCGCCGCCCATGTTGCGCTTGAAGGGGATGATCTTCTCGGGCGGCACCAGCTTTTCGGCCGCGGCCCGGGCGATGGCCGTCATGTGCGGCTCGTTGACCAGGATCTCAGTCTTGAACTGGTAGTCGAGCTCCGCCGTGCAGCGGAAGGCCTCGGCGGTCTGCTTGGCGATGCGCTCGATGATCTCCGGCATGCGCGGGTGGATGTCCTTGTTGAAGATGCGCACCGTGCCCTCGAGCACGGCCTCGCCGGAGATGATGTTGAACCGCGCGCCGGAGTGGAGCGTGCCCACCGTCACGACGATGGGGTCCAGCGGGCTGAACTCGCGGCTGGATATGGTTTGCAGCGCCATGACTATCGCGGCGGCGGCGACGGTGGCGTCGATGCCCTCGTCGGGGAGCGCGCCGTGACTGGCCTTGCCGGTGACCGTCAGCTTGAAGTAGTCGGCGGCGGGGTGGAGCGTGCCCTCGGAGAGCGAGAGCGAGCCCGCGGGCTGCCGGGAGAAGATGTGCTGGCCAAAGGCGGCGTCCACGCCGTCCAGGACGCCCTGCTCAACGATGCACTTCGCGCCGCTCGCAAGCTCCTCGGCGGGCTGGAAGATGAGCTTGACCGTGCCGGACAGCTCGTCCTTCACGGAGGAGAGTATCTTCGCCGCGCCGAGCAGCATGGCGGTGTGCGTGTCGTGGCCGCAGGCGTGCATATAGCCCTCATTCTCGGAGGCGTAGGGCAGGCCGGTCTTTTCGGTGGTGGAGAGCGCGTCGATGTCCGCACGCAGGGCGATGCACTTGCCGGGCTTTCCGCCATTTATCTCGCCCACAAGGCCCGTGGGCTCAAAGAGGCGGTAGGGGATGCCCATCTTGTCGAGTTCCTCGGCTATGCGCTTGGTGGTGCGGAACTCCTCAAAACTCGGCTCCGGGTGGGAGTGGAAGTCACGGCGCATCTCCACGACATAGGGGAACACCTCGTGGGCAAGCTGTTTGATGTCCATGCCGGCGCCCCCTCAGCTCTCGAGTATCTTGACGGCCGTGGCGACCATGGCGGTGCCGCCGCACTCGAGCGCCTCCTCCTGGAAGGTGCAGCGGGCGTCGTGCAGGGAGTGGGGCTCGTCGCCCAGGTAGCCGGCGTTGAGCAGCAAAAACAGGCTCGGCGTGCCGGTGGCGTTGCCGTAGTAGCTGAAGTCCTCGCTGAAGGAGAGCGGCTCGTCCAGATAGTCGACGTAGTCGGCGCCGAGCGCCTCGGTGATGGCCGCATCGGAGAGCTTGAGTAGCGCGGGGTCGTTCTTGACGGAGCCGTAGCCCTCGATGTGCTCGACGTCGAACTTGCAGGCGCTCAGCTCGGCGGTGCCGCGGGCGAGGCGCATGACCTCGTCGTAGATGACCTTGCGGGTCTCCTCGCCGTAGGTGCGGCAGACCATCTCAAGGCTGGCCGTGCTGGGAATGATGTTCACAGCCTCGCCGCCCTTGATGACGCCGATGGAGACGATGGCGGTCTTGAGCGGGTTGACTCGGCGGGCGACGATCTGCTGGGCGTTCACGATGAACTGCGCCAGCGCGAGGATGGCGTCGTGTCCGTTGTGCGGCTGGGAGCCGTGGGCGTTCTGGCCGGTGACGGCGACGTTGTAGAGGTCAAAGGCCGTGGTGGCGATGCCGTTGTAGAAGCTGACGGCGCCGACCTTCGGTCCTCCCGGCGAGATGTGGGTGGCCATGATGGCGTCGACGTGCGGGTTTTCCATGACGCCGGCCTCGACCATGGGCCGGGCGCCGCCCATGGGGGCCTTTTCCTCGCCCGGCTGGAAGATGAGCTTGACCGTACCGGACAGCTCGTCACGCATACCGCAGAGCAGCTTGGCCGTGGCGAGCAGCATGGAGATGTGCGTGTCGTGACCGCAGGCGTGCATGACGCCGTCGTTCTGGCTCGCAAAGGGCAGGCCGGTCTCCTCCTTGACGGGCAGGGCGTCTATGTCCGCGCGGATGGCGACGCACTTGCCGGGCTTGGCGCCCTTGATGATGGCGACCGCACCGGTGGGCAGCGGGCGCTCTACGCTGTCGCAGCCGAAGCTCTTGAGGAGCTCAACGATCTTCTCTGTCGTGCGGAACTCGTTATTGCTCAGCTCCGGATGGGCGTGGAAGTCGCGCCTCCAGGAGAGCATCTCATCGGATATTTCATGGGCTCTGGCTCTGATGTCCATGGTATTTAGTCCTTTCTAACTTAAAAAATGGGATTAGGGGAGACGGTTACCGTCTCCCCATTATTGAGCTGAGTTGATTTTAGAATACGAGGAGGTTCACCATGTAGCCGGCGATGAGGATACTGGTGATGGAGACGGAGACCATGCCGGCGATGAGCATCTTGGGCATCATGTGGTCGAGCATGAGCTGCTTCTCCTGGTCGTTGACGGCGGTGGCGTTGACGACCTCGTTGGTGACTATGTAGGTGCCGGGGAAGCCGAAGAGGCAGGTACTGCCGATGGCGCAGCTCATCTGCCAGCTCACGCCGAAGATCTTGCCGACCAGCGTGGAGATCACGAGGAAGGTGATGCTGCCGGTGACGACAACGACGACGAGGGGCCAGAGCATGCCGGCGACCATGTCGGGCGTGGACTGGGCGAGGTTGGTGAAGATGGACAGCGTGACGACGACGAGCATGAAGCCGTCAGCACCGGCCTTGCCCATGGGGCCGACATCGAGGAAGCCGAGCTCCTTAAACACGACACCGTAGATGAGCGCGAAGATCAGAGCGCTGATGGTGAAGGCGCTGCCGGTGTCGGCAATCATGCCGTTGATCCAGTTGGCGGTGATGGTGGCGAGGAAGCCGACAAGGGCGACCTTGGCCATGATGATGTTGGCGCCGTTGTACTTGTCGGGCAGGGGCGGGATGAGACGCTTTTTGGTGACGGCGTCGGCGGCGGTTATCTTGGCGGTGACGCCCTTGAGCTCCTGGCCGGACTCGACGAGGCGGCGGACACGCTTGGCCTCGCTCTTCAGGCAGAGGGAGCAGACGGGATAGCCGACGAAGCCCTGCACGACCATGACGAGGGCGGCAAATACGCCGAGCTCAACGCTGATACCTTCAACAGCCTTCTGCATGGTCAGGGTGGCGACGACGCCGCCGGAGAGGATGGGTGCGCCGACGATGACGTAGTTCTTGTCGGAGACGATAAGACCGCCGAGGAAATAGATGCCGAGGCTGATGGCGATGCAGGCCGCAGCCGCTATGATGACGGTCTTCCACTGGTCGGCGAAGTCACGCAGCTTGATGGTGGTGCCCATGTGCACGAGCAGCATGGTCACGAGCACGCCGGAAACGAGCAGCAGCGTGGAATCGTCAAACATCGTCGTCGGAAATACCTTGGTCCAGAAGCCGGCCAGGAAGATGACCGAGGACAGAAAGAGCATGGAGACGATGGCCTTGGTCTTCGTGGCGACCATGTCGCCTATGCCGAAGACGAGCAGGATGATGAATACCGCGAGGATGGACAGCATTGGTCCTTGCATAGATAAGCACCTCCAAATTTTTAACCCGCGGGCCCACATCTGACCCGCCGGTCCCCCCAAAAAATCGGGCTTATGCGGATGATGATACTACGTTTCTTTCAGGAATGCAATGCGTTAAATCGAAGATTGTGAAAAATTTGTGAACACGGACGATTTTCATTCGACGTGACATGGCCAAAAAACACAAAAAGCACAAAGGCAGAGCCCTTGTGCTTTCCGATATTTAGGATTTGTTTCAACTATCTGCCATAAAACGCCGCTCTGGCGGGTTTTGGCCGGTATTTTATGCCTGAGACGAGCCCCATGGCGGCGAACATGGAGAAGAGCGAGGAGCCGCCGTAGCTGAAGAAGGGGAGCGTTATGCCGACGACGGGGGCGATGCCGATGCACATGCCGACGTTCTCGAAGGTCTGGAAAACGACGGTGGCGGCGACGCCGAAGCAGACGAGCATGCTCATGGTGTTGCCGGAGCGCAGGCCGACCTGTATGCAGCGGATGACGATTATCATGAGCAGCAGCAGCACGAGGCAGGCGCCGATGAGGCCGAGCTCCTCGCCGATGACGGCGAAGATGAAGTCCGTGTGCTTTTCCGGCAGGGCGTCCGACTGCGTCTGCGCGCCCTGGCCCAGGCCGGAGCCCGTGAGCTGGCCGGAGGCGAGCGCTATCTTGGACTGGTTCGGCTGCCAGTTGATGCCGGTGTTGTCCGGGTCAATGGAGGAGTCGTAGGGGGCCAGGATGCGGTTGCGCTGATAGTCCTCGAGGAAGTAGGTCCAGAAGATGGGGACCATGCAGGCGATGGCCGCAGCGCCCATGATGAACCAATAGATCTTGACGCCCGCGACGAAGAGCATGACGGCGAAGATGAAGAAGTACACCAGCGCGCTGCCGAGGTCCTGCGCCGTGACCAGAATGAGGCCGAACATGAGGATGAAGTGGCCGACGATCTGGGCGACGGAGGTGACGGAGCTGAGGTTTTTGTACTCCTTGAGGTAGGCCAGCTGCTTTGCCAGGACGATTATGAAGGCCAGCTTGACGATCTCGGTGGGCTGGATGCCGATGCCGAAGAAGCGGAGCCAGCCGTTGTTGCCCGTGTCGCTCACCGCGCCGAAGGGGATGAGTGACAAAAGCAGCAGCGCGCTCAGGCCGTAGAGCCAGGTCCAGTGCTGGGCGAAGATGTCCACGTCGATGACGGTCATCGCGATGAAGAGGAGTATGCCGAGCACCAGCGCCAGGGTCTGGACTATGACGTACTGGGCGGAGCCGTTTGCGTATGATTTCGTCGCGCTGGCGATGACGATTATGCCGTATATCGCGCAGATGACGCTCATTGTAAAGAGGAACATGTCCGCCCGATGCACGAAGTCGCGCAACTGGGGCAGGAATTTTTTCAAGGCCCTCACCTCGATACAGGGAATATGGCATTATGAGATTATAACACATTCTTTGACTTTACGCAACGGCGAAGCCGGTGTATAATAGAAAGCCGCAGAAAGAAGGAGGCGGAATATGCGGGAGATAATATCAAACAGCGAGCGTGATACGGAGCTCGCGGGGGAGCGTTTCGGCGCAGAGGTGCCGGACGGCGCCGTGGTTGCGATGTACGGTGAGCTCGGCTCGGGAAAGACGGCCTTTGTGCGCGGCATGGCCCGGGGCATGGGCATAGACTGCCGTGTCTCCAGCCCCACCTTCACCATCGTGAATGAATACCTCGGCAAGAGGGAGCTCATCCACTTTGACATGTACCGGCTCGCCTCGGCGGACGAGCTCTGGGACATCGGCTGGGAGGACTATCTCGCCCGCGGTGCAGTCTGCGCCGTGGAGTGGAGCGAGACCGTCGAGGGCGCCTTCTACGGCGACGAGATAAAGGTCGTCTTTGAAAAAACGGGCGAGAATTCTCGCCTCATCAGGATAGAGGGGGAGTGAGCCCATGCTGATACTCGGACTGGAATCCTCTGCAAAGGCGGCGTCGGCCGCACTTTGCCGGGATGGGGAGCTCATAGCACAGTATAGCCAGTGCTCGGGCCTTACACACAGCCGGACGCTGCTGCCCATGGTCGAGGACCTGCTGAAGAACACGGAGACGAAGCTCGCGGACGTGGACGCCGTTGCGGTGGCACGCGGACCGGGCTCGTTCACGGGCATACGCATAGGCGTGGCGGCGGTGAAGGGGCTGTGCTGGGGCGCTGAGAAGCCGGCGATAGGCGTGTCGACGCTGGCGGCCATGGCCTGGAACGGCGTCGCCGCGGGCGAGGGCGCCCGTGTCTGCTGCTGTATGGATGCGAGGCGTCAGCAGATATACAACGCGGTCTTTGAGATAAGAGACGGCAAACCGGTCCGGCTTGTTCCCGACCGGGCGATAGCGATAGAGGAGCTGGCTTCGGAGCTGGAAAAATGCGAAAAACGCGTTTTTCTTGTTGGAGACGGCGCGAGGCTGTGCTATAATCGTCTGGGCGAGCTGGGCATAGAGAGCGTGCTGGCACCGGAACCGCTGACGCAGCAGAGCGCATACGGCGTATGCCGTGCTGCTGAGGGCGAGACTCCGGCTCCGGCATCGGAGCTGCTGCCGGTCTATCTCAGGCTCTCCCAGGCAGAACGGGAGCGGCAGGCCAGACTGCCGCAGAGATAAAAGAATAAAAGGAGACGAACCCCCATGAGCAATGTTCACGTATTCGACCATCCCCTTATCCAGCACAAGCTGAGCATCCTGCGCGACAAGAACACAGGCTCCAAGGCCTTCCGCGAGCTTGTGAGCGAGATCGCCATGCTGATGTGCTACGAGGCGACCCGCGACCTGCCCCTGGAGGACGTCGAAGTCGAGACGCCGCTGGCTGTGGCGAAGTGCCGCCACATAGCGGGCAAGAAGCTGGCGATAGTGCCCATCCTCCGCGCTGGTCTGGGCATGGTGGACGGCATGGTGGCCCTGATGCCGAACGTGAAGGTCGGCCACATCGGCCTGTACCGCGACCCCAACACGCTCGAGCCGGTGAAGTACTACTTCAAGATGCCGCCCGACATCCAGGAGCGTGACGCGATAATAGTGGACCCGATGCTGGCGACCGGCGGCAGCGCGGCTGCTGCGGCGATGTTCCTGAAGGAAGTCGGCGTGAAGCACATCAAGCTCATGAGCATAATAGGCGCCCCCGAGGGCGTGGAGCGCATGCAGGCCGAGCACCCGGACGTGGACATCTACGTTGCGGGCATGGACGAGAAGCTCAATGACCACGGCTATATCGTCCCCGGCCTGGGCGACGCGGG
>CAUAHS010000094.1 GCA_958428885.1 uncultured Eubacteriales bacterium | reverse complement strand
CTTTGGGCAAGGACCAAAGAAATGGGGTCGAAATGGCAATCCGGGGTGAAAACTGTGAAAAACATAGCGGCGCACACGTACAAGGTGCAGAATAAAAGGGGGAAACCCCTTGATAGGGTTTCCCCCTTGGACCCCCTTCCTGATCTTATGAGAGCACAGGGGAGTTTCGCCCGCTGCGGCGGGCGACCAGGGGCGCCGCCCCTGGACCCTGCCGCCTTTGAAAAGGCGGGCGAAACTTTCAAACGCGCGCGTTGCGCGCGGGTCAGCGTTTATTTGACTTACGCCAGATGCGCTGGGAGTCCGCGGCTTTGATGAGCTCGTCGCGGAATTCGGGGGCGGCGACGCTGATGAGCTTCTCCGCGCGCTCCCACGTGGAGGCGCCCGCGAGATTCACCACGCCGTGCTCCGTCGCAATATAGTACGCCTGCGTCCGCGGCGAGGTCACGATGTCCCCGCCGAACACCGGTACTATCCGGCTCTTCATCGTCCCGCTCTTGTCCGTGAACGTGCTGCTCATGCAGATGAACGCCTTGCCGCCCTTCGACATCGTGGCGCCCGTCAGGAAGTCCACCTGCCCGCCCGTGCCGCTTATCTGCCGCGTACCGCTGCTCTCCGAGCTCACCTGCCCGTACAGGTCCACGCCCACACAGCTGTTGAGCGAGATGAAGTTGTCCAGCTCCGCTATCACGTTCGGGTCGTTCACATAGCTTATCGGATACGCCGCAACGCCCGGGTTGCAGTCTACCCAGTCGTACAGGTCCTGCGTGCCGGCCGCTATGCCGAACACGCCCTTGCCCTTGTCGATGGTCTTGCACCTGTTCGTCAGCTTGCCCGCCGCAAAAAGCCGGTAAAATGCGTCCGTCGCAAACTCCGTGTGCATGCCCAGGTCCTTCAGGTCGCTCTCCGCGATCATCGTGCCCAGCGCGTCGGGTACTCCGCCGATGCCCAGCTGCACCGTCGCCCCGTCGCAGAGGTACGGGATGACGTTGGAGGCTATCTTCTTGTCCACCTCGCTCGGCGCACGGCTCGGCAGCTGGATGGCCGGTCCGTGCTGGCCCTCCACCACCATGTCCACCTCCGAGATGTGCACGCTCTCCTCCTGCCCGCCGTAGGCGTGCGGCAGGTTCTCCAGCACCTCGATGACCACCACGTCCGCGTTGTCTATGTACACGCGCGAGTTGCCCGTCGCGATCGAGAGGTTGAAATAGCCGTGCTCGTCCATCGGCGCTGCGCCGATGAAGGCCACGTTGATGTGCAGGAAGTTGTCATAGTACCAGCGCAGATTGCGGTACAGCATCGGCTGATAGTAGCACAGCCCCTTGTCCGCCAGCTTGCGTTCGTAGCCCGTCAGATGCCAGGAGTCATAGGTGAAGTGCGCCTGCTCCGGGTCGTTCTCCACGACCTGTATAGGCCCGTAGCAGAGCATGCCGCGGACCTTCACGTCCGTCAGCTCATCCCGCCGTGCTGCCAGCGCCGCATCGCACAGCGTCGGGAACGTCACTCCGCAGCCGTATTCGACCCAGTCCCCGCTCTTTACCGCGCGCACAGCCTCCTCCGCCGTGCGCAGCTTGCTTTTATATTCGCTCTGAAAGTCCATTTGCATCCTCCCATATTTCCGCCCGCCTGCCGGCGGGCTTTCCTGTGCATATTATCTCATACCCCCAGCCCGCGCGCAAGTATCGACAAGGCATAAATTATCTGATATAATTTTTGTCACAATCAATGAGAAAGGTCGGTCGACCCCAGTGAAAAAGCTCCTGAAGCTGTTGTTCTCCAGAGCCGCCTTCGTGGCGCTCTTCATGCTTTTGCAGCTCTTCGTGCTCTTCTCCACCCTGTTCTACTTCCAGGACAGCTTCACGACAGTGCAGACCATTTCCGTGGCCCTCGCACTCGTGACGGTGGTTTACATAATAAATCAGGACGGCAGTTCCGCGTTCAAGATAGCGTGGATACTGCCCATCGTGTTCCTGCCCTTGTTCGGCATACCGATGTACATCCTCTTCGGCAAGAAGCGCACGCCGGAGAGCAAGCGGGCAAAGGTCTCGGGCATGCTGCTGCGCTATCGGGAGACGGCGCGGTCGGTGGCGTCGAGGACGGAGGACGTGTCGCACTTCTCCCCCGACGCAGCGCTGCAATCGGCGTATCTTGAGCACTGCGCAGGGGCTCCGGTTTTCCGCCGGACGGAGACGAAGTATTTCAAGCTGGGCGACGAACTGTTCCCGGCGATGCTGGAGGAGCTCAAAAAGGCGGAGCGCTTCATCTTCATGGAATACTTCATCGTGGAGCCGGGCGTGATGTGGGACTCGATACTCGAGGTGCTGGCCGAAAAGGCGGCGGAGGGCCTGGATGTGCGGCTCATCTACGACGACATGGGCTGCATAATGACGCTCCCGCGCAACTACGCAAAGCGCATGGAGAAGCTGGGCATCCGCTGCTGCACCTTCCACCGCTTCCAGCCGGTGCTGACGGGGACGTTCAACAACCGTGACCACCGCAAGATCTGCGTCATCGACAGCGAGGTGGCCTTCACCGGAGGCGTGAACCTGGCGGACGAGTACATAAACCGGCGGGAGCGCTTCGGCCACTGGCTGGACTGCGGCATTATGCTCCACGGCGAGGCGGCATATTCCTTCACGCTGATGTTCCTCTCGATGTGGGACTACATCCGGCACGAGGAGGACGACCCCGCGCGCTTCCTTCCCCGCCGCGGCGCATTCGACGCCGTGCGGGACGACGGCTTTGTGCAGCCGTACTCGGACGCACCCTCGGACGACGAGGCTGTGGGCGAGACGGCGTACATCAACATGCTCGCGCGCGCGAAAAACTACGTCTACATCTGCACACCGTATCTGGTCATCGACAACGAGCTGATGAACGCGCTCACCAGCGCGGCGAAGTGCGGCATCGACGTGCGCATGATAACGCCGGGGGTGCCGGACAAATGGTACGTGCACATGGTCACGCGCTCCTATTACGCCCCGCTGCTGCGCTCGGGGGTCAGGGTGTACGAGTACATCCCCGGCTTTATCCACTCCAAGACCATGATCTGCGACGACGAGTACGGCATCTGCGGCACGATAAACATGGACTACCGCAGCCTCTACCTGCACCACGAGTGCGCAGTCTGGATGTGCGGCTCCAGCGCCATAGCGGACATGAAACAGTCGTTCACGGACACGCTCTCCAAGTGCGTGGAGATAACGCCCGAGCTCTACCGTGGCAGACCCTGGGTCATGAAACTCGGTCAGAGCCTTCTCCGGGTGTTCGCCCCGCTCATGTGAGCGCTCAAAACAGACGCAGCAAGGCCCCCGGGCAATGCCCGGGGGCCTTTCGCACGCCCCGCGCTAAGTGGGCAGGGCCAATGTGAAGACGCCGTGTTCGCTCAGCTCAAAGCCCGCGCTTTGCAGCGCCTCTGCGGTCGCCCGGCCGGTGTAGAAGATGTAGGCGCCCTCCAAGTCAGGCTCCGAGGCGTCAAAGCCGAACACATAGCGGCCGAAGCTCTCCACGTCCAGGAAGGCCGAGGGATAGTTTGAATACTCCACGGTCTCTATGTACTCGTCCACCGGTTCGGCGGTGTAGAAAAGCACGTCGGAATAGTATATGGCGCTGTCGAGGTATATCGTGCCCTCCGCCTCCTGCGCCAGGTCGAGCGCCTCCTCCAGCCCGGCGGAAAAGCCCCAGGCCGACACCTCCTGATAGCGGCCGAAATAAAAAGCCGCAAAAGCGCCGAAGTGCAGCAGATATGCCCCGACAAGGACCGCCGGAACGACCCTGCTCCGGGAGAGCGAGCACGCGCGGTCCAGACCCAGGGCGGCGGCCATGAGCATGGGGATGTAGGCGCAGTTGAGCCGGGTCTCGTTGGTTTGGGTCAGCAGGCCGAGCAAGAGCGCGCCGACGAGCTGTATGAGGATGAATCCACCGGCGTCCGGCTCCCGCCGAACCAGCCCGCGTCTCGCCCGGACGGCGCAGACCCCCAGGCCGAACAGGAAAAAGGGCAGCGTGCACACGGAAAAGAGCCGGCTGTTCCCGTCATAGCTCAGTGGCAGGCCGCAGGTCATGTCGGTGAGCAGCGACCACAGCACCTTTGCGTTGGCCCCGATGTTTGAAAGCGAGATCTCGTTCGAGCGCAGCACCACCAGCCTGGGTATGGAAACCGGCCCGATCCGGAACTCCTCCATGAACCCGAAATTGACCAGCAGAAACATGAAAAGCGGCATCGCCAGCAGCAAAAGTATGACCGCCGAGGCGACGAGGCTCCGGGATATGTACAGCCTGCCGCAGTAGAGGCCGTAGGCGAGCTGCAAAAGGAGCAGCAGCGGCACCACCGTCCAGAGCACGGCGTAGGCATAGAGCGAGAGCCCGTACATCAGCGCGGAAAGAGGCAGAAAGCGCTCGTCGTCCAGCCCGCGCACGAAAAAGTACAGACCGAATATCAGAAAACCCGGGGCGAGGTTCGATTCCAGCCCCCAGCGCGAGAGATATATGTGCCAGGGGCAGACGGCGAGCAGCAGCAGCGCCAGCAGCGCCGCCCTGTCCCCCGCCAGCCGCCGCATGAGCGCAAACAACGCCCAGAGCGTCAGGCAGGCCACGATGAGCTGAGGCAGGCGTATCGCCCAGGTCTCCGGACCGAAGAGCGCGATGAAGGGCAGCATCAGATACGGCCCGAGCGCGTTCATGCCGCTGCCCCAGGTCGTGAAATACACCGGAAAGCTGTGCCCGCTGGAGTCCACGCCGTAGTGCAGCAGCGAATATGCCTCGTAACCCGCAAAGGCCTCGTCCTGGTTTATCCCGCCGGGTATGTCTCCGAAGCGCCAGACCCGCACGGCGACGCCAAGCAGCATGAGCAGTATGAAAAGCAGCCGGACCAGCCTGTCCGTGTCCCGGCGCACGTTGAGCCTGAGCATGTTCCGCCCCCCTTCCGACGAGCCTGTCCGCCTTAAATTATGCCGTATATTCTCCCCAATGTCAACATGACCGGCCCAGGAGCAATTTCCCTGTTGACAAATCGAGAATATTGTATATAATCAATATACACAATATACAAGGGTGATCATACTTGGATATCAAAATCAGCAACGCGGGCGGGGTGCCGATATATGAGCAGATCGTCTCGCAGATAAAGGCGAAGATCATCGCCGGAGAGCTCAGGGAGGGGGACGCCCTTCCCTCGATGCGGCTGCTGGCGAAGGAGCTGCGGATAAGCGTCATCACGACGAAGCGCGCGTACGAGGAGCTCGAGCGCGAGGGCTTCATCGTGTCGATGACGGGCAAGGGCAGCTTTGTGGCGGGCAAGGACCTCGAGTTCGTGCGCGAGGAGCACCTGCGGCAGATAGAGGAGCTGATGGGCCGCATAGTTGAGCTGGCGGCCGGGTGCGACCTCGGCCTGGATGAGCTTGTGGAGATGCTTCGCCTCACATTTGAAGGAGATTGAACATGGAAAACGCGCTTGAGGTCAAGGGCCTCACAAAGCATTACAGGGGCTTCACGCTCGACAACGTGAGCTTCACCCTGCCCACGGGCTGCATCATGGGCTTCATAGGCGAAAACGGTGCGGGCAAGAGCACGACGATACGGCTGATGCTCGGGCTGGCGCGCTCGGAGGCCGGGAGCGTGAGGCTGCTGGGCGAGGACCCTGCGGAGGGCGGCGCTGCGCTGAGGGAAAAGCTCGGCGTTGTGATGGACGACTGCGGAATACCGGATGCGCTCTCGCTCCGGGACATGCGGCGCATACTGGTGGCTGGCTACCGCAGCTTTGACGCGGAGAAGTTCGACGCCCTTGCCGCCCGCTTTGAGCTGCCGGAGCGCAAGCTGGTGAAGGATTACTCGCGCGGGATGCGGATGAAGCTCTCGCTGGCTTCGGCGCTGAGCCACGACTGCCGGCTGCTCATACTCGACGAGGCGACGAGCGGGCTGGACCCCGTGGTGAGGGACGAGATACTCGACCTCTTTCTGGAGTTCATACAGGACGAGGGGCACAGCATCTTTGTGTCCTCGCACATATTGAGCGATCTGGAGAAGGTCTGCGACTATATAACGCTGATCCACGGCGGGCGCATTGTGTTCTCGGAGGAGAAGGACGCGCTGCTGGAGAAGTATGTCGTGGCAAAGGTGAGCGAGGCGGAGCTGAGAGCGCTGGACCCGTCGAAGGTGGCGGGCGTGCGGCGCTCGGCCTTTGGGGCGGAGGCGCTGGTGGAGCGCGATGCCGCGCGCGGGCTGGTATGCGATCCGGCGGGGATCGAGGACATCATGCTGTATTATCTGAGGGGGGAGCGGAAATGAGGGCGCTTATCCTGAAGGACCTGCTGTGCCTGAGACAGCAGGCGAAGTCGGTGGGGCTGGTGCTGCTTGTGTGGCTGGTGCTGAGCGTGGCGACGTCGAACGGGCAGTTTTTCTGTGCGCTGGGCGTGGTATACATCATCATGCTGCCGATGATGACGCTGAATTTTGACGAGCGGTCGAAGTGGGACAGCCGGGCGCTGACGATGCCGGTGACGCGCACGCAGCTGGTGCTGAGCCGGTACGCTACGTCGCTGCTGGCGGGGCTGGTGCTGTGCGGTCTGGGCGCCGTGGTCATCGCGGTGGTGGACGGGCCGGAGAAGGCGGAGAACAGCGTGGGATTTTTCCTGCTGGGCGTGCTGATGCTGGCGGTGGCGATGCCGCTGATGCTGAAGCTGGGCGTGGACAAGGCGCGGATATTGGTGGCGCTGTGTTATCTGGTGCCCTTCCTGGGCCTGCTGCTGGCGGAGAAGCTGGGCGTGGACGTGGAGGAAGCTCTCGCTTCGCTCTCCGGCCCCAACACCGCCCTCATCGCCGCCGCAACAGTGCTCGCCGCCCTCGCCCTCTCCGTGCTCGCCTCCCTGAGCATCTATCGCCATAAGGAGTTCTGACCCACCGCGCGCAACGCGCGCGTTTGAAAGTTTCGCCCGCCTTTTCAAAGGCGGCGGGGTGCAGGGGCAGCGCCCCTGCCCGCGCTCCGCAGAGCGCGGAACCTCCTGATGCTCACAAAAGATCAGGAAGGGGGTCCAAGGGGGAAACCCTATCAAGGGGTTTCCCCCTTG
>CAUAHS010000093.1 GCA_958428885.1 uncultured Eubacteriales bacterium | reverse complement strand
GACGGGCGGAGTTTTCATAGCGGGACTGGGCGGACTGGGCGGCTGGCTGCTGGAGCACATGCTCAGGCTCGGTCCGGAGTTCATCCGTGCGGCCGACGGGGACGTGTTCGACGAGAGCAACCTCGACCGCCAGCTGCTCTCATCGCCTCTGCACATTGGTCAGGTCAAGGCCGCCGCAGCGGCGGAGCGGGCGGCGTTCGTGGCGCCGCAGGTCCGGTTTGAAGCCGTGCCGGAGTTCGTGACGGAGGACAACTGCGCCGAGCTGCTGAGCGGCTGCCGCCTCGCCCTCGACGGACTGGACAGCGCCGCCGCCCGGCTCACGCTGGAGCGCGGCTGCGCCAAGCTCGGCATCCCGCTGGTGCACGGCGCCGTGGGCGGCTGGTTTTTTGAAGCCGGCACCGTGCCGCCTGGCAGCGGCATGCTCGGACGTGTCTACCCCGGCGGGAGGGAACCGGAGCGCAAGCGCACCCACAGCTCCGTCGTCTCCGCCTGCGCTGCCGTCCAGGCCGCCGAGGCCGAAAAGCTCCTCGCCGGCGCCGAACCCAGGCTCTGGGGCAGGCTCCTCATGGCCGATCTCGACTCGATGGACGCACACGTAGTAAGTTTTTGCACATTCTGAGCCGGAATTGAATGTTACCCCTTTACATATCGTGTGAAATACTATATAGTATAAGGGTAATTTGTGTTTGATTTGACAAAGTTAGACTTGGCGGACGCGGCAAAGCGTGATATTTATATAATCTTAACCCGCGTCGGCCTGTACCTATCTCCCGATTGTCAGACTTTTAACTAAGTCAAACACATAAACGGCTGTTTCCGCTCCGCTCCGGCGGGGCGAGCAGATATAAAACCATCCATTTGGGAGGTAAGAAAATGAAGAAACTTCTTGCAATCATCCTTGCCGCGATACTTTGCCTTGGCCTGATGGCCGGCTGCGGTCAGACCACCGTCATCGTCCAGGACGGGGACGGCGGAAACGACGCCGCTCCGACCCCCGAGGCCACCGAGCCCGCCGAGGAGGCCCCCGCTGAGAGCGAGGCTCCCGTTGCTGACGACACCCCGCTGCCCGAGGGACAGCTGAAGACCGGCCTCGCGCTCGTCTCCGTCGTCTCCGACAGCTCCAAGGCTGCCACCGCCGAGGCCGACGGCAATGCCCAGGCCGACACCACCTTCGTGTCCGTGCTCGTGGACGGCGACGGCGTCATTCAGGACTGCCTCATTGACTGCGTCCAGACCAAGATAGCCGTTTCCGCCGCCGGTGAGATCGTCACCCCGGCCAACACCGCCTTCGACTCCAAGATCGTCCTCGACGACGCCTACAGCATGCGCAAGGCCAGCCCGATAGGCGCCGAGTGGGATGAGCAGGCTAACTTCCTCGCCGACTACGTCGTCGGCAAGACCATCGACGAGGTCAAGGGCATCGCCATCGACGACGGCGGCAAGCCCACCGACGCCGATATCACCACCGGCTGCACCATGAACATAGCTGAGATCCTCACCGGCATTGAGAACGCCGTCGCGAATGCGAAGGTCCTCGGCGCCAACGTGGGCGACACCCTGTACATGAACTGCAACGCCATCGTCTCCGACAGCTCCAAGGCTGCCTCCGCCGACGGCGACGGCAACGCCCAGGCCGACGTGACCGTGGGCGCCTACACCCTCAATGCCGACGGCGTCATCACCAGCTGCTACCTCGACTGCGTCCAGGCCAAGATAGCCGTCACCGCAGCCGGCGAGATCGCCACTGCGGCAGGCACTGCCTTCGACTCCAAGCTCGTGCTCGACGACGCATACAACATGCGCAAGGCCAGCCCGATAGGCGCCGAGTGGGATGAGCAGGCCTGGTTCTTCGCCAACTACGTCACCGGCAAGACCCCGGCCGAGGTCGCCGGCATCGCCCTTGACGAGAGCACTCACCCGACCGACGCCGACATCACCACCGGCTGCACCATGGCCATCGGTGCTTTCATCGCGGTCATAAAGTAAATCCATGCCAGAGCTGAGAAAACCGCGCGCGCGAGGAGCGAGTCTCCTCCTCCGCGCTGCGGCGCTCTCGCTGGCTCTGCTACTCCTCTCCGGCTGCTCTGCGACCATCGTCGCGGGGCAGCCGTCTGAGGAGGCGGAGCCGGAGCTCACGAGGTATCAGGCCACCTTCCTCGACCTCTTCGATACGCTGACCACCGTCGTCGGCTATGCGGAGAGCGAGGAGGCCTTCACCGAGACGGCGAGGGGCATCCAGGACAGCCTGAGGGAGTACCACGAGCTCTACGATATCTATGACGATTACGAGGGCATTAACAACATCAAGACGATAAACGACGCGGCGGGGGGCGAACCCGTCGAGGTCGACGGTCGTATAATCGACCTGCTGCTCTACTGCAAAGAGATGTATGAGAAGACGGGAGGGCAGCTGGACGCCGCCATGGGCAGCGTCCTGAGCCTCTGGCACGACGCGCGCGAGACAGGGATCAACGACCCCGAAAATGCGGCGCTTCCGGAGGCGGCGGCACTTGAGGCCGCAGCTGAGCACTGCAACTTTGACTCGGTGATCATAGACGCCGAGGCATCCACCGTACAGATAACGGACCCGGAGACGCAGCTCGACGTGGGCGCGGTCGCCAAGGGCTATGCAACGGAGCAGGTCTGCAAGGACCTGCCTTCAGGCTATCTTGTGAGCGTTGGCGGCAACGTGCGCTCCACAGGACCGAAGCCCGACGGCACGCCCTGGGTGGTCGGCGTGCAGGACCCCGACGGCGGCAGCGAGGACTATCTGCTCCGCCTGAATGTGAGCGAGGGCTCCGTTGTGACAAGCGGCGACTATCAGCGCTACTACGTCGTGGACGGGGTGCGCTACCACCACATCATCGACCCCCAGACCCTGTATCCGGCGACGCGCTGGCGTTCCGTCACGATAATCTGCTCCGACTCCGGCATGGCGGATGCGCTCTCGACGAGCCTGTTCACTATGTCGCAGGAGGACGGCCAGGCTCTGCTCGACGAGTTCGGAGCCGAGGCCTTGTGGGTCACCTCCGGGGGAGAACTGCTGTACAGTCCGGGCCTTTCGGAATACATAGTACAGGATTGAACAAGAGAGCGTGAAATAAAGTAGAGAGGTGAAAATATGAAGCAGCTTTTCAGGGGCGGAATCCATCCCGACGACCGCAAGGCGCTGTCGCGGGGCGGAGCGCCTGTCCCGATGCCGGCGCCATCGCGGGTGGTAATACCCATGTCGCAGCATATCGGCGCGCCCTGCTCCCCTCTGGTCAAGGTGGGCGACACGGTAAAGCTGGGTCAGAAGATAGGCGACGGCGAGGGCGTATGTTCCCCGGTGCACGCACCTGTGTCCGGCGTTGTCAAGGCCGTGGAGCAGATGCCGATACCCGGCGGACGCCAGTGCGTCTGCGTGGCCATCGAGAACGACGGCAAGGACACCCCCGACCCGTCCATCAAGCCGCGTGCCACGCACAAGGGCATGAGCCCCGCCGAGCTTGCGGACATCGTCCGTGAGGCGGGCATCTGCGGCATGGGCGGCGCAGCCTATCCGACGAACTCCAAGATACTCTCCACCGCGGGCAAGACCGAGACCCTTCTCATCAACGCCTGCGAGTGCGAGCCGTACATCACCTCGGACGACACCGTGATGTGCACCTGGCCGGAGAAGGTCATCCTCGGCGCACGCATAGTGGCGGACGTCATCGGCGCAAAGCACACGGTCATCGCCGTGGAGGACAACAAGCCCGAGGCGGTGGAGGCCCTGCGCAGCAAGCTGGGCGACAACGAGGACATCGAGGTCCGCGTCCTGCCCACGCGATATCCCCAGGGCGCTAAGAAGCAGCTGATCCTCGCCGTGACCGGCCGTGAGGTCGCCCCCGGCGCCAGGACCGGCGCACTCTTCAACGTCACCACGATCTACTCCATCTGCCGTGCCGTGTACGAGGGCATGCCCGTCATCGAAAAGGTCGTCACCGTCACCGGCGAGGGGGCGAACGAGCCGAAGAACGTCATCGTCCGCATCGGCACCCCGCTTGAGGAGCTGCTCAAATTTGCCGGCGGCATGAAGGAGGAGACCTGCAAGGTCGTCTGCGGCGGTCCGATGATGGGCACTGCGCAGGGCGACCTGAGCGTCCCCGTGGTCAAGGGCACCAACGCCGTGCTCTGCCTGACCGACCCCGCACCCGCGGCTGAGAACCCGACCTGCATCCGCTGCGGCAAGTGCATCAAGGCCTGCCCCATGGGCCTGCAGCCCCTGCAGCTCTACCGCTACGTCAACGCGGGGATGAAGGACGAGCTCGAGCGCTTCAACCTTGAGGACTGCATGGAGTGCGGCTGCTGCTCCTACGTCTGCCCCGGCCGCCTGCCCCTGGTCGAGACCTTCAAGGCCGGCAAGAAACTGCTGAAGGAGGGTAAGAGGAAATGAATCTGACTGTCTCCTCCGCACCCCACATCCGCAGCGGCGATACAACGCGCCGGACGATGCTGGACGTGCTTATAGCTCTGATACCGGCGCTCATCGCGGCGGTAATACTCTTCGGCCTCAGGGCCCTGGTCCTGACGGTCATCTCGGCGGCGGTCTGCGTCGTGGTCGAGCTGCTGTACTGCCTCGTCACCCGCCGCAAGAGCACGGTGGGCGACCTCTCCGCGGTCGTGACCGGCGTGCTGCTGGCCTTCTCGCTGCCTGCGAGCTGCCCTTACTGGGTGGTCGCAGTGGGCGACGCCTTTGCGATAATCGTCGTCAAGGGCTTCATCGGCGGCCTGGGCCAGAACGTGTTCAACCCCGCCCTCGGCGGCAGGGCCCTCATCATGCTCTTCTGGCCCGCCACCATCACCCGCTACAGCACTGAGGCGGTGGACGCCTTCAACTTCGGCGCCGTGGACATCGTCTCCTCCTCCACACCCCTGCAGACCATGTCCCGCCCGGCTCTGCCCGAGGCCAGCCTGCTCGACATGTTCCTCGGCAAGATCGGCGGCTGCATAGGCGAGGTCTGCACCCTGGCGCTGCTCATCGGCCTGGTCTACCTGCTGGTGCGCCGGGTCATCAGCTGGCGCATCCCCGTGGCCTACATAGGCACCATGGCCGTGCTGACCCTGGTGTTCTACAAGACCGACAACGCGCTCACTTGGATGCTGTACAGCATCATGGGCGGCGGCGCAATGCTGGGCGCCATCTTCATGGCCACCGACTATGTCACGAGCCCGACCCTGCCCTCGGCCCAGCTGGTCTACGGCATCGGCTGCGGCGCATTGACCGTGCTTTTCCGCTACTTCGGGCTCTTCCCGGAGGGCGTGACCTATGCCATCCTCATCATGAACGCCTGCGCCTGGGCGCTTGACAGGGCGGTGCCCGTGAAGCGCTTCGGCGTCGGGAAAGGAGGTGCCGGGAAATGAGTAAGAAACTGCTTGTACCCGTCGCCGTGCTGCTGATATGCGCCGTGGTGCTCTTTGCGGCGAACAGCGCCCTGGCCGGCACGGCTCAGGCCAACGCCGAGCAGGAGCTCAACGACATGATCGCCTACCTCCTCCCCGGCGGGGGCGAGTTTGAGGAGATCGAGTACACCGGCTCCGACACCAAGATAACGAACGTCTACAAGGGCGAGGGCGGCTATGTCCTGGCGATGACCGCCAACGGCTATGTGGACGAGATAAAGCTCCTCGTGGCCGTTGACAACGACGGCGTCATCAAGGGCTACACGGTCCGCGACATCCACGACACCTACGGCCTCGGACGCGGCGTACAGGACGACGTGTACTTCCTCATCGACCTGATGAAGAGCTCCGGCGACCTCGCCGTGGGCGGCAACATCGACGCCGTGACCGGCGCTACGATAAGCTCGTCCGCCGTTGTGGCCTGCGTGAACGCGGCAAGCAAGTACGTGCAGGAGTCCGGCAGCGCTAGCGGCGGACTGACCGGCACGGCCGAAGGCTTCGGCGGACCGATCACCGTCTCTGTGACGATGGACGGCGACAAGATAACGGCCGTAGAGATAGTCTCCAACAGCGAGACGCCGGAGGTCGCGGGCAACGCGCTTGAGCAGATTCCGGCGGCCATCGTCGAGGCGAACTCCGCAGACGTGGATATCGTGGCCGGCGCCACCTACACCAGCAACGGCATCATCAACGCCGTCAAGGACGCGCTTGCGAGCGCGGGCAACTCGAATGGCGCGCTCACCGGCACGGCCGACGGCTTCATCGGCCCGATAACCGTCGCTGTGACGATGGACGGTGACACCATCACCTCGGTAGAGGTCACCTCGAACAGCGAGACGATCGAGATCGCCGGAGGCGCGCTCGAGCAGATCCCGAAGGCGATAGTCGAGGCGAACTCCCCGGACGTGGACGTGGTTTCCGGTGCGACCTACACGAGCAAAGGCATAATAAATGCGGTCAAGGATGCCCTTGGCCAGGGCGCGTGATGGGAGGTCGAGAAGATGAAAGCTGTAACGTATAAGCTGAACACGATACTGGCGGCGCTGGTGGGCGTGATCTGCCTGGCGTTTGTGCTGATCCGGACGTTCATGCCTCAGGCGATCCTCCCGCTGGTGGACATCCCGAACCTGGCGGCGGTTTGCGCGGCGGCGCTGGTAGTGGACTGCTACTTTGACCTCAAGAGCGTGCCGAAGCGCGACTGGGCGCTGACGGCGGTGCTGGCCGTGCTGACGTTCTGGCTGCTGCCGTGGGCGTCCGGCGTGGTCGAAGGCGCGGGCACAGCCCTGCGTGTGGGCGTCATCGGCGGACTGCTGTTCACGGCGATGGCGTTCCTGTTCAACACCATCCGCGGACGACTGGTCTCCGCCAAATCCGGCCCCCTCGCCCCCCTGGGCGTCGGCGCCGTGATGTACCTGGCCTGCCAGTGCTTCGCCGGCATGCTGCTGTAAACCTCAAAGGGGGCCCCTCCGGGCCCCCTTTTGCGCGCAACGCGCGCGTCTGAAAGTTTCGCCCGCCTTTTCAAAGGCGGCAGGGTCCAGGGGCGGCGCCCCTGGCCGCCCGCCGCAGCGGGCGGAACCCCCCTGTGCTCATAAAAGCGCAGGAGGGGGTCTAAGGGGGAACCCTCGCCGGGGGTTCCCCCTTTTTACGCTTCCTCGTGTGCGCCGT
>CAUAHS010000092.1 GCA_958428885.1 uncultured Eubacteriales bacterium | reverse complement strand
CCGAAGTATATCTTCAGCCTGTCGTTGACGTTCTTGATGCCTATCCCTGTGCGGTCCGTCGGACCGTGCTGCATGATGGCCTCCAGCTGCTCCGGACTCATGCCCACGCCGTTGTCCAGCACGGAGAACACGATGTCGTCCCCGTCGAAGCGGACACGCACGTCTATGCGCCCCTCCTCCACCATGAGGTCCAGGCCGTGGTTGATGGAGTTTTCGATGATGGGCTGGAGGGTTATCTTGTTGCAGTAGTAGCCGAGGCAGTCCGGGTCCACGTCGAAGGTGTAGGTGAACTGGTTCTTGTAGCGGTACATCTGTATTTGCAGATAGCTCTCGGCGTGCTCGAGCTCCTTGGCGATGGGGATGAGCTCGTGACCGCGGCTGATGCTGATGCGGAAGAGCCGGGCGAGGGCGTGGACCATCTTGACCGCGTCGGCGTTGCGGCCCTGCTCGCACATCCAGGCGATGGAGTCAAGCGTGTTGTAGAGGAAGTGCGGGTTTATCTGGGCCTGCAGGGCTTTGAGTTCCGTCTTGCGGAGGTTTATCTCCTCCTCGCGGACGGTGGTCATCAGCTCCTGTATGCGCAGCACCATGTGCTCGAAGGAGTCCGATAGCTCCTGCACCTCGCGCGTGCCGCCGACGGGGCGGTAGGTGAAGTGGTCGGCGTCGGATTCAAAGCTCTCCATGGCGGATGCCAGACCCCGCAGCGGTTTGCCCATCAGCCGCGAGAGCAGCCAGCTGGTCAGGACCGCCACAGCCAGCACCACCACGGCCAGCCAGAAGGAGAGGCGTATCATGTCGTTGACGTTGCGGTTCACCAGTTCGTCTACGTAGCTCACGCCCACCGCCCGCCAGCCGCTGTCGCCCACACTGGCCACGGAGTAGATGACGGTGTCGTCGGCATAGGCACCGTCCTCCAGCGCCGCCAGCGCCTCCGTGTCCTCGCTCTTGAGCCCGGCGTAGAGCAGCTGCTGCTGGGGATGGTAGATGATGTTCCCGCCGTCGTCCATGAGAAAGCAATAGCCGCGCTGACCGATGCTGACGTTGTTGATATAGCTTGAGATGCCCGAGAAACTCAGGTCCAGCGAGACCCAGGCGGCTTCACCGCCGCCGTTGAGCGGCGCCGTCATCGTGACGACCCAGGGGTAGTAGCCCTCGAATATCGTCTCGACGTGCGGCGCAGTCATGTATGAGCCCTCCGAACCGCGGGCCATTTCAAGGTTGAAGGAGAGGTTCTGGAGTATGTTTTCCTTGGGCTCCCGGCCCAGGGACCAGCAGTCGAGCAGTTCACCGCCCTCGGAATAGCTTGTGACGGCCACGACGTCCGGCCGGAACTTCAAAAAGGCGGCCAGCAGCCTGTCCCGGCTCTCCTCGCTCTCGGAGACGGACTGCTCCACCAGCTCCATGGCCTGGTTCATGTCGTTCAGGTAGCTGCCGACGGTGTTCGACACCTGGGAGACAGCCTGGGCGCTGCTTGTCCGCGCGTTCTGCACCATGGCGCTCCGATAGCGGTCCAGAAAGAGAAAAATGCAGCAGATGAGGATTATCGCCACCGTGCCAACGACCATCGTCACAAGGATGCTGGTTATTCGCAGCTCGGTGCGGGGCGTTCTGCCCTTCAAGCGCCGTCACCCGCCTTTCCTGAGTCCAGCCTGCGCCTCATGGCGTTCGGCGACTCGCCGCAGTATTTTTTGAAGCAGTAGGAAAAGTAGTGCTGGTCCGTGTAGCCGCAGCGCTGGGATATCTCCTGCACCTTCAGCGAGGAGGAGGCAAGCAGCTCCTGCGCGGCTTCCATGCGCTTGCGGATGAGTATGTTGATGAAGGTTTCGCCCGCGTATTTCTTTATGCAGGCGCTCAGGTGGTTGGGGCTGACATCCAGCATCCCGCTGAGCGAGACGAGGGAGAGTCCGGCGTCCATGTAGTTCTGGTCTATGGCCTCCAGCGCACGCTTGCACAGGAGGTTCCCGCCCTTGACGGCGGGGGCAAGGTCGCTTATGAACTGTGCGCCGCCCTCGGTGCGGTCGCCCTGACGCAGAGCCTCCATTGCCTCGCGGTAGGCGCCGTGAAGTTCGCTCAGGCTGCGGACCATGCGGCTGACGCCTATGCGGCAGCGCCGGCCCAGCACGCGGTCGGCCATCTGCGGCAGCTCGTCGGCGAGGATGTGCAGATATTCTTCAAAGTCCGAGGGGTTGCCAAGCAGCACGGTTATGACCTTGCCCGAGGCGAAGAAGCTGACGCTGCGCAGATATTTCGACGCCAGCCTGTCGACGGAGGCCACAAAGGCCGGAGCCGTGCGGTTCGAGCCGTCCTCTCCCAGAAGGTTGGAGACCATGACGGTGTAGCAGGGGCGGTCGCTCTTGTCACGCAGCAGGCCGCACTGGCGGGCATAGGCCTCCGAATGGGCGTCGCCCTCCGGGTCGGCAAAGTCGTCGAGCACCAGCGGCATGAGCATTGCCGCCCGCAGGTCGGGACCGTCCGCCCGCGGCGGAGCCTGTCGGAATATGGCGAACTGCGCATCTATCTTCTGGTGGATGTTGCGCAGCTCTGCGCCCAGACCTTCCATGGTAAGGGGCTTGAGCATATAGCTGATTATGTTGTACTGTATGGCCTGTTTTGCGTATTCAAAGTCGTCATAGCCGCTCAGGAAGGCTATATTCGTGGCGGGGCGTACCTCACGCACCTGTCGTGCGAGTTCTATGCCGGATATGAAGGGCATGCGTATGTCTGTGAGCAGCAGGTCCGGCTCCAGCTTTTCGACCAGCTGAAGCGCGTCCAGCCCGTTGCTGGCGCTGCCCACGAGCTTGAAGCCGTACTCCTCCCAGGGGATCATTGAGCACACAGCCTCCCGGAGCTCGTCCTCGTCGTCGGCGACTATCACGGTGTAGAGCGTCTTTGATCTCATCGCGGCACCGTCCTTTCCCAGATGAGAACATTATAACAGATGAGCTCCGCACCAACAAATTTTTTTGGCCGCTTTGACCAAAAAATACGCCGCAAAAAGGCGGCGACATGCGCAGATGCAACTATCCCGCTCCCGAAAAGGGCGCCGGACACCGGAAAAAGCGGACGCCGACAGGCGTCCGCTTTCATTTAGGCAGCGATGGCCAGGGTCTCCGCGCACTCGGCGGCGGAGAGCATGGAGCTTATCGTGATGCCGTAGCCCCGGGTCGGGTCCGAGATCAGAACGTGCGTCACGGCGCCGCAGAGCTTGCCGTTTTGCAATATCGGACTGCCCGACATGCCCTGCACTATGCCGCCCGTCGCTGCGAGCAGGGCGGGGTCGGTGACCGTCACCAGCAAGCGGCCGCCGCTCTGTGCGCGGGAGATCTCGACGGAGTACTCCCGCACCTCGCTGCCCTCTACATTTGCAAGTATCGTCGCCGGGCCGTTTTCTATTTCCTCGTCCGCCGCAACGGGGACAGCCGTGCCGGCAAAGCCGCAGTCGGTCGTGCCGAAGATGCCGCTCGGCGTGTTCTGCGTCACGCAGCCCAGGCGGGAACCCGTGTCAAAGGCACCGTGCAGCTCTCCGGCACGGCCTTTCTCACCTCGGAGCACGTCGGACACCGTCGCCGTCGTGATAAAGCCCTCGCCCAAGGGCAGCAGCACGCCCGTGTCCGCGTCGTTTATGCTGTGGCCCAGAGCCCCGAAAAGGCCGGTCGCCGGGTCGTAGAACGTCACGGTGCCGATACCCGCTATGCCGTCACGCAGCCAGAGCCCCAGCCTCCAGCAGTTATCCTCTACCGAGAGCGCCGGCGTCACTGTGTACTGTATGAGCTGTTCGCCGCGCATGAGCTGTACCGCCACAGGACTGCCGTCAAGGCATGCCGCCGCTTTCGCAAAGTCCTCAGAGGAAGAGACCTCGCAATTCCCCAGCCGGACTATCATGTCGCCGGGCTGTATGCCGCCCTCTGCCGCCGGACTGACCTTGCCCTCCGCCGTCTCCACCTCGGAGAGCGAGACCACCAGCAGACCGTCCGTCGATGCCTCTATGCCCACGGTCCGGCCCACGGGCACAAGCTCCCTCGTGCCCTCGGCCAGCGCCGGCGCCGCCAGTACCGCCAGCGCGAGCAGCAGCGACAGCGCCGCCCGAGGGCATATCCTTCTCGTTTTTTCCATCTCTTTTTCTTCTCCCCCCGCACTTTTTCCGCCCTGCGCATGCGGAAAAATTTTTTCATCCGCACTGCTTCGGCTCTATCATTATGTGCCGGGCTCCGAAAATTAAAGGCGGTTTTTTCATGCATCATTCCCACCTCGGCGAGATACCATTATAGCGCGGGAAGTTTGAGCGAAAGGAAAATTGAGCCATGAAAAATTCGACGGAATGGAGTCCGCGGAACATAGGCGAGCAGATATTGCGGACGGCCTCAAGGGGGCCGAACGGTGCGGCGGGGATATACGGACGAAGCGTTTCCGGGGCGGCTCTGCGCTGGTTTGCCATGGGCCGCAGCGGGCGGCGCTTGCTGCTTACGGCGGCGCACCACGCCAACGAGTGGATAACGGCTCCGCTGCTGATGCGTTTCGCAGGGGAGCTGGCCGCCGGGGTCTGGCCGGGAGCGCTGGACGACACGCGCGTGTGGTTTGCGCCTCTGGTGAACCCGGACGGGGTGAGCCTTGTGACGGGCCAGCTCACGTCCGGAGCGCTCTATGAAAACGCCAGACGCATAGCGGAGCAGTTCCCGGCTGTGCCCTTCCCGGACGGCTGGAAGGCCAACATCCGGGGCGTGGACCTGAACCTCCAGTACCCCGCGGGCTGGGAGGAGGCAAAGGAAATAAAGTATGCCGCCGGCTGGGACCAGCCGGCACCGCGCGATTACGTGGGTTCGGCGCCGCTCTGCGCTCCCGAGAGCCGGGCGCTCTACCGGCTGACAAAACGGGTGTCGCCCGACCTCGTCATCGCGCTGCACACCCAGGGCAGGGTCATCTACTGGCGCTACCTCGACCTCACGCCTCCCGGAGCCGAGTCGTGCGGTGAGGCCATGGCCGCCGCCTCGGGCTATGCGCTGGAGGATACGCCCTACGCCTCCGGCTACGCCGGATACAAGGACTGGTTCATCCTCGAGTTCGACCGACCGGGCTTCACCGTGGAGTGCGGAGAGGGCGAAAATCCGCTGCCTTATTCCGACCTCGACAGCATTTACCCCGATGTGCGCGCACTGCTGGCTCAGGCGGTTCTGGGATGTTGACTTATTTAAAAGTTGGGATATAATATCGGTACTGACTGAAACTATTGTTTGCAAAAGAGGTAGAAATAATGAGCGAAAACTGCAATCACGACTGCTCCTCCTGCGGCGAAAACTGCGAGAGCCGCCAGCAGAGCTTTCTCAAGCCCCTTCACGAGGGTGCTGCCGTCGGCCGTGTCATCGCCGTTGTGAGCGGCAAGGGCGGCGTCGGCAAGAGCCTGGTCACCAGCCTGCTCGCCTGCGAGATGCAGCGCCGCGGTCACCGTGCCGCCGTGCTGGACGCGGACATAACCGGTCCCTCCATTCCCCAGCTCTTCGGAGTGCATGAGGGCGCCCGCGGCGGCGAAAACTTCATCCTGCCTGTCGAGACCAAGACCGGCATTCAGATGATGAGCATGAACGTCCTGCTGCCGAAGGAGACCGACCCGGTGGTCTGGCGCGGTCCCGTCATCGCCGGCGCCGTCGAACAGTTCTGGACCGACGTCATCTGGAACGACGTGGACTACATGTTCGTCGACATGCCCCCCGGAACGGGCGACGTGCCGCTGACCGTGTTCCAGTCCCTGCCGGTGAACGGCGTCGTCGTTGTGGCCAGCCCCCAGGAGCTCGTCGGCATAATAGTCGAAAAGGCCGTGAACATGGCCGGCATGATGAACAAGCGCGTGCTCGGTCTCGTGGAGAACATGAGCTACTACGTGTGCCCCGACTGCGGCAAAAAGCACAGCGTCTTCGGCGAGAGCCACATCGACGAGACGGCGCAGCGCTTCGGCATTGAGCACGTTGCGAAGCTGCCCATCGACCCCGCCTACGCCGCCGCCTGCGACGCGGGCGACATAGAGTCGCTCAAGGTGCCGGAGCTCACGGAGCTTGCCGACTTCATCGAGCGCGGGGCGTACTGAGCTGAAATTTTCAATTATAAAAAACGCGGAAGCGGCCTCTGCATGGGGCCGTTTCCGGCGTATTGGGGAGGTTAGAACTTGATAACCCTGCTTGCAAGGCTGTTCATACGTGACAGGGACAAGGTCACGGATGCCAGGGTACGCCGCGCCTACGGCATGCTGTGCTCGCTGACGGGCATAGGACTGAACATCCTGCTGTTTCTCGGAAAGTATCTGGCCGGGCAGCTGTCCGGCTCGATAGCGATGACCGCGGATGCGTTCAACAACCTGTCGGACGCGGGCTCCTCAGTCATAACGCTGCTGGGCTTCCGCATGGCGGCTAAGAAGCCCGACCCGGGACATCCCTTCGGCCACGGGCGCATTGAATATCTCTCCGGCGTGGCGGTGTCGCTCATCATCGTTGTTGTGGGCGTGCAGCTGGGTCTGGAGTCGATAAACAAGATAATATCCCCGGAGCCGGTGGACGCGGGGCTGCTGCCGATGCTGGTGCTGGTGGCGTCCATCTGCGTGAAGGGCTACATGTTCGCGTACAACCGCGGCATCGGCCGGAAGATAAACTCCCCCGGCATGTCCGCGACGGCGCTGGATTCGCTCTCCGACTGCATAGCGACTGGCGTGGTCCTCATCTCCATGCTGCTTGCCCGGTTCGCGGACGTGAACATCGATGGCTGGGGCGGCGCCGCTGTGGCGGTATTCATCATCTTCTCCGGCTTCAAGGCCGCAAAGGAGACGCTGAGCCCGCTGCTGGGCAATCCGCCCGACCCGCAGCTGGTGCGCGACATAACGGACATCGTCATGAGTCACCCAGAGGTGCTGAACGTGCACGACCTCATCGTCCACGACTACGGCCCGGGGCGGCTGATGATCTCGCTGCACGCCGAAGTCCCGGGCGACGGCGACATCTATGCGCTGCACGACGCGATAGACACGGCGGAGTACGAGCTCCAGCAGAAGCTCGGCTGCTCGGCGGTCATACATATGGACCCGGTGAGCCCCGACGGGACCAAGACGGCGCACAT
>CAUAHS010000091.1 GCA_958428885.1 uncultured Eubacteriales bacterium | reverse complement strand
AAGGGGGAAACCCCTTGATAGGGTTTCCCCCTTGGACCCCCTTCCTGATCTTCAATAAGCAAAAAGGGGATTTCGCCCGCTGCGGCGGGCGACCAGAGGCTTTGCCTCTGGACTCCACCGCCTTTGAAAAGGCGGGCGAAACTTTCAAACGCGCGCTTTGCGCGCAGAGGACGTGCATACGCAAAAACCGCCCGCCCCGATATGGGGCGGGCGGCGCTTTTACAGCATGTCCTCGGGCACGCGGTATATCCAGTTGGCGAAGGTCCCGGTGGTGTCCGTGAAGCCCAGGATGGGGATGAAGCGCAGCGAGAGGTCGCCGTCGTACATCCAGTAGTCCACGCTGCTGCGGTCCACCGTGGCCTGCCAGATGCTGCCGGCGGAGGAGCACAGCCGGTCGAAGAGCTTGGTGAAGATGCTCAGGTCCTGGCCGGACTTGGCCGAGAGGCCGTTGCGCAGGGACGTCGTGTCCAGAATGGCCGAGCAGAGCACGTCGGAGTTCGCCAGTGCCGTCGTGAGGTCCATCGCCAGACCGCAGACCGCCGAGGTCGGCGTCGGTATGCTGCTCAGCTTCACTGTGTAGTTCAGCTGAGACTCCGTCTGCGGCATCGCCAGATTCTTGAAGAGCAGCTCGTCAAAGCCGTAGCCCACGAGCTCCCGGCAGAGGTCCGTCAGATATTGCGAGACCGTCGCGTTGTAGGGGTCGACCCAGAAGCCGTCGGCATCCGTGTACGGGCTGCCTCCGGGCAGGGTCAGGGCCGTCGAGGGGCAGCGCTGGGCCAGCAGATCGTCCGTGCAGCAGGCCAGCTGGGCGATGAGGTAGATGTCCTGCTCCTTGAGCGTGTTCGCCAGCACGCCGAGGTCGGTCGTGCCCGCCGTGCCGTAGTCGGCCGCAAGCTGCACGGACGTGGCCCAGACCAGCTGGCCGCTGGTGGGCTTGACCTCCAGCACCAGGGCGTTGCCGCCGACGGAGTTGAGCTTGTTCACATAGGGCGTGATGCCCTCGGTGTTGACGTGTTCGGCCGGGACATAGATCGCCCGCAGCTCGCCCATCTCCTCGTCGACCTGGGACTCGATGTCGGAGTAATCCGGGTCGGTTATCTCGAGCTCGGCGTTCACCTGCTCAAAGGCGCGCTCGCCCTCGTCCTCCTCCACGCCGGGCGTGGCGAGGATGGGCAGCTCCAGCGAGATGCCGTTGTTGCTGTATACTATATACTTCTGGAATGCGCCGTAGAGCACGAAAACCGCCACGATCAGCACCGCCACCGCGGAGAGGACGATGCCGAGGACGTTGAGCTTTTTGCGCCGTCCCTTGTATACGTCAGGTTTGTTGTTGTTTTTTGCCATGCCGCCTCCCGGCGGGGCACTCAGCCCCTGTCCTCAATAGCCATCATCTTCTCGACCCTCCGGGCGTGCCTGCCGCCGTCGAAGGGCGTGTCGAGGAAGATGTCACATATCATCATCGCCAGACCGGGACCCATGACGCGCTCGCCGAGGGCGAGGATGTTGGCGTCGTTGTGGCGGCGGCACATCTCGGCGGAGAAGCAGTCGCCGCAGAGTGCGGCACGGATGCCGTGGACCTTGTTTGCCGAGATGGAGATGCCTATGCCGGTGCCGCAGATGATGATGCCGCGCTCATACTCGCCGGAGGCCACCGCGCGGGCGACCGCTTCGCCGTAGTCGGGATAGTCGCAGCTCTCCTCGCTGTAGGTGCCGAAGTCGTGATACTCGAGCCCGCGCTCGTCCAGGTGCTTCATTATGACCTGCTTGAGTGAATATCCGCCGTGGTCGGAGCCGATAGCTATCATTTTCAACGTCCTCCTCAGAGTTCTATCCTCTTGAATTCCGGCTTGTGGCGCCGGTAGATCGCCGTGTACTTGAAACCGCAGTCACGCAGCAGCTCATAGCCCTCGCGGACACCGACGCCGGCGGCTTTGGTGTTGTGCGCGTCGGAGCCGACGGTGATGATGTCGCCGCCGAGATCGCGGTAGCGCTGGAGTATGTCGACGGAGGGGAAGGACATCAGCAGCGGGTCCTCCCTGCCGCCGGGCACGAGGTCGGCGACGTTGAGCTCTATGCCCTTGCCGTTTTCGATGAGCGTGCGCAGCAGTACGTCGACCTTGTCGCCGTTGCGCTCCATGGTGACCTGGGCGTCGAAGCCCTTTTTGTGCATGTAGCGCAGGCAGTAGCCGATGTGGGCCATGACGTCGAAGCAGCCGATGCCCGCGAGCTCGATGAGCTCGTCGAGATAGCGGTCGTAGAGGTCGAAACACTGCTCATAACTCTCGTACTGGATGTCGTAAAAATCCGGCTCGCCGCGCAGGTTGTGGAGGGAGCCGAGTATGAAGTCGTACTCGGGCATATGGTAGATGCGCTTGGCGCGCTCGGGCTCGTGGTTGCCCTCGCCTAGCTCGAGACCGAGGGTCATGAAGATGCCCTCCGGGGCTTTCTCCAGCGCCTCGATGTACTGGTGGGCCTGCTGCTTGGGCAGCGTGAAGCTGTCGGGACCGATCTGCATCGTCTCGGCCATGCCGAAATCCGCGTGGTCGGTAAAGCAAATCTCGGCCATGCCGCGCTCCTTGGATACCCGCGCCATCTCCGCCATGCGGTTCTTCGCGTCGAAGGAGCAGGTGCTGTGTACGTGATAATCCGCTAAAAACATTCTCTCACCTTGTTTGCTTGCATTTTCAAATCAGAACGGCCACGAGGGGAACCACTTGAGGAAACTCCTCGTGTACCACACCGGCGTCTTTATGCCGGTGAGCACGGGGTAGAAGGCCGCAAAGAGCACGACGCACAGACCCGTGAAGGCGTACATCGGGCGGTACCACTTGTACAGCCCCTCGTCCCGGCAGCGCCGCCACATGTGGCAGAGCGCAAGGAGCATGAACACCTCCGAGGGGAAATAGTGGTAGGCGAAGGTCAGTCTGGTCACCAGCACCCAGGGCAGCAGCTGCGCAAGATAGCCGATGACGATGAAGGCCGCCCGGGAGTCCCGGTCCTTGACGGCGAGGATGCCGCAGCCTATGACCGCCAGCAGCCCGCCCCAGCAGAACACGGGGTTCAGGAAAGCGCCGAAGGCGCTCTTCGTGCCGTCGTCGAAGTACTCGAGATAGTAAAGTATGGGCCGGGCGTCCACCAGCCACTGATACCAGCGGCTTGAATACGGGTGCGTGGAGACGAGGTCGGAGTGGTACTCCCACATGTAGACCTGGTTGTGCCAGACGATTTCGGCGTAGTCCTTCGTGAAGAACATGCCGATCCCGCCCTCCAGGCCCTTCGCCGTGCCGTAATAGTAGTAGCTCACGTAGTAGATGGCCGCCGGGATGGCGACGAAGAACACGAGGCAGAAGGCGCAGTTGGAGATGAAATCCCGCCAGAAGCCCTCGTCCCTCCGTCGGCTTATCCAGTACACCAGCCAGATGACGGCAAGTCCGCCGCCCGCGTAGATGCATGTCCACTTGCTGGCCGCTCCGAGGCCGAAGAAGAGGCCGGAGAGCGCGAGATACCGCCACTTGCCCCCCGAGACAAAGCGCCACATGAAGAGGTACATGAGCAGTATGAAGAACACGGAGTAGGTGTCTATCGTGGCGATGCGGGTCTGCACAAAGTGCATGAAATCAAAGGCGAAGATTACCGTGCCGCAGATGCTGATCCGCGTCGAGCCGCTCAGGCGCTTTATGAAGTCGTAGAGTATGGGCAGCATGAGCAAGCCGAAGAGCGTGCCCATGAAGCGCCAGCCGAAGGGCGTCATGCCGAAGATGCGGATGCCTATGCCGATGATGAGCTTGCCCAGCGGCGGGTGCGTTATCTCGTAGGGATAGATGTTCTCGATGTGCTCGAGCGCGGTGCGGGCGTGATAGATCTCATCGAAATAGCTGCTGTTCATGTAGCTTGCAGCCTCCGGCACCAGCTCCTGCTCGTCAAAGAGTGGGGCCGCCCCGGCGTCGTAGGTGAAGTCCCCGGCGTCGAGCAGGTTCCCGTCCGCGTCGTAGAGCGCCACTTCGCCGAGGCTGAGGGTGTCCGAGGCGGTGATGCGCAGGTATCTGCCCTCCATGCTCTCGGGCGGATCCTCCATGTCCTCGGCGGGGAAATCCAGCCACTTGAAGAGGTCGGCGTACTCCTGGTCCATGGCGCCGAGCTCCGTCCAGTTCTCGCCGTCGTCGGAGATGGCGAGGGAATACGAGCCCGTGTGCAGCCCGGTGTAATAGCGTATCTTCCCGAGCTCGGTGCTCTCGGGCAGTTCCACGATGACATAGCGCCCGCGCTCGGTGAACTCGCACCAGCTCTGCGGGGCGGAGGTGTCGCCCAGGCCGAGGAAGGCCGTCAGCGCATACACCACGCAGATGACGAGGACGGCCAGACCGTCCACCCGCGAGAGCCGTCCGCACTCGTTCTTGAAGCTGAAGGGCGGCTTTTTGGGCTTCGGCGCCTCCTCGCCCTCGGCGGGCGGCTCCAGCCTCGGCTCGGCGAAAACCGGCATCCACTGCCAGGCGCACCATATCACGAAGGCCGCCGCAGCCAGCGGCAGCAGATAGGTCAGATACGACAAGGTCCATACCTCCGCAACACATTAGCCAAAATATTATACACGCTTTTCCCCGCGATGTCCATAGCTCAGCCGTCCCGCCCCGGCCGCCAGCATGAAGATGAATGGCACCGTGCCATAGCGGTAGCGGGGCTGTATCTCTATGAAAAGGTAGCAGATGAACGCCGCCGAGAGGGCGCACATGCCCATGAGCTCCGCCGCACCGGCCCTCCGCCGGAGGGCGGAGACGCAGCCGAGCGCCGCAAGCGCCGCCGCCAGCAGAAAGGCCGCCCTCTCGGCGATGACCAGCTCCGCCGCCAGCGGCAGTCCGCCGGCGACGAAACTCAGGTCCTCCTGCGAGCCCCAGAGGCCCTCGAGCTTGCCCCAGAAGAACCCGGCGAGGTCATCGCAGCCCTCGAGCGAGGCGCGTATCGCCTCCCCCGCCGCCTCGTGCCGTGCGGCGTCGTCCGCGATGTCGAGGATGTACTCGTTGGCCTCGGAGTAGGTGCCGCCGCTCTCGGTGTCGAGACCGAGGATGAACTTCCACTCCGGGCGGCTGTTGCCGATGCCCCCGGGAGCGATGCCGGAGGCCGAGACCGCCGCGGACGCCGCCGCGTTGAGCGCAAAATACGCCGCGAACACCGCCGCGAGCGGCAGTATTAGCCGCCGGAAGCTCAGCCGCCGCGATATGAGCAGCACCGCCGCCGTCACAACGGCGGCGGCCAGGGCGAGCACCGACTCCGGGCGCATCAGCCCGGCAAGCGAGAGGCTCAGCCCCGCCGCCGCACCATACAGCGCCCGGCTCGCGGGCGTGCCGCCCTCCGCAAACGGACCGCGCTCGACGATTAGCCACATTCCGAGCAGGCAGAAGAAGAGCGAGATGTGCTGGTTCGTGAGCACGCCGGCCAGAATGAGCGCACCCGGGTACACGGCGTAGAGCAGTCCGGCGGAAAAGCCCGCCCCAGGCCCGGCGAATCTCCGTGAGAGCGTATATACAAGCCCCGACGCCCCCGCCGTCCACAGCAGGTTCAGCACCCGGAGCGCCGCAGCGCCCCCGCCGAGCCGTATGACCAGCGCCTCGTAGAGCACGAACGGCACCTGATACCCCCAGCGCAGGAAGTATTCGCCCGAGAGCGCCGAGGCGTCCCCGCCCGCGAGGTCCTTGGCGGCGTCATAGAGCAGCGCAAAGTCGCTGACCTGCTCCGCATCCGGCAGCAGGGCGAAGGGCGCGCGCACAAGAAGCGCCGCGAGCACGACCAGCGCGGGCAGGGCCCGCTCCGGCAGCCGCCTGGCGGCGAGGTAAGCTCCCGCCCCAGCGAGGGCGAAAGCGGCGAAGCAGAGCGCAAACCCCAGCGCGCTCCTTGCGCTGACGCCGCTGAGCGCGGATACCGACGCCGCGAACATGCACAGCGCAAACGCCGCCGTACACAGCGCGATGAACCTGCCCGGCGCCTCCCGGAGCGTGCTTGCTTTCTCCATCTCCCCCGCCTCCTTTTTCTATGAGCTTCGGTGATTATACTACCCCGTCCGCGCGGGCACAAGTCTGCTTGACATAATGCTTGTACCGGGTGTAAAATAATTCGATAATATTGTGGGGTATGGGGAACCCCTTGATATTAAAACTTTCACGGGGCAGCTATTGCTCCCGTCTTTATTACTGGCAATACTTGAGAAAAGGGAGGCGCATACAGAAACCATGGAATGGATAATAGCCGGCGTAGCCTGCATAGTCACGCTGGTCATAGGCTTTTTCCTTGGCATAGGCTACCGCAAAAAGGTAGCGGAGCGTGAGATCTCCAGCGCCGAGGAGGAGGCCAAGAGGATAATAAACGAGTCCATCAAGGCCGCCGAGTCGAAAAAGCGCGAGGCTCTGGTCGAAGCGCGAGAGGAGATCCACAAGAACCGCAACGAATACGAGCGCGAGGTCAAGGAGCGCCGTGCGGAACTCTCCAAGCAGGAGCGCAGGCTCCAGCAGAAGGAGGAGACGCTCGACCGCAAGAACGACACGCTTGAGAAAAAGACCGAAGCCCTGAACCAGAAGATCGCCCAGGCCGAGGCGCAGCAGGAGGAGATCAAGCTCGTCAAGAAGAGCCAGCTCGAGATGCTCGAGAAGATCTCCGGCTACACCGTGGACGAGGCGAAGAACTACCTCATCTCGAACGTCGAGTCCGAGGTGACGCACGAGATGGCCGCCAAGGTCCGCGAGGTCGAGGCTCAGTACAAGGAAGAGGCCGAAGAAAAGGCCAGAGAGATCATAGCCACCGCCATCCAGCGCTGTGCGGCCGATCACGCAAGCGAGATAACCGTCTCCGTCGTACCACTCCCCAACGACGAGATGAAGGGCCGCATAATAGGACGAGAGGGACGCAACATTCGTTCCATCGAAACGCTCACCGGCTGCGACCTCATAATAGACGACACGCCGGAGGCGATAACGCTCTCGAGCTTCGACCCGGTGCGGCGTGAGGTCGCGAGGATAGCGCTTGAGAAGCTCATTCAGGACGGCCGCATCCACCCGGCACGCATCGAGGAGATGGTCGCCAAGGCCCAGCGCGAGGTCAACGCCACGATAA
>CAUAHS010000090.1 GCA_958428885.1 uncultured Eubacteriales bacterium | reverse complement strand
GACCACGGCCGCAGGCTGGTTGGCGTTGGCGATCAGTCCGCCGGATACGCCGCCCAGCAGAGCGCAGACCAGGCACAGGGCGATGACGCCTGCGGCGCCTATGCCGCGCTTGTGGGGCTTCTTCTCCGGCTCGGGCGGTTTGGGACCACGTCCGCCGGGGACGTAGTAACCGTCAAACGAGGAATCGCTCTGCGGAGTGTATGCCGCGTCACGATAGCAGGTGTCATGGTCGGCGTCGGGTTTCACGATGCGGTAGCTGCCGTCCTCAGCAGGGGGATCGCAGCGCTGTTCGCCGTTGCTCCCGTTTTCCGGAATGTTGTTGTTTTCATCATATGGGTACATGGCTCATTCCTCCATGAATTTCTTTTTACGTGCGTAATAATAACGGCCAGTTGTGACCTTGTTATGAACAAACATCGAAAAATATTTGAAGTTTCCGAGTAACATTTGTGAACGCGCAAAAAGAGAGCGCCGGAATGTCCGGCGCTCCTTATTATATTATATGTGTTCAGGTGTAGAGATACTCGTTCCCGAGCGACTCGATGGTGCTCGGTTCGATGCCGTGGTCGGCCAGCCAGGCGTTGGTGCGCTCCGAGAACACGGTGGCGTAGGTGAAGAAAGTCTCGTACCGGTCGTAATCATCCCTGCCGTGGCCCGGACCGATGAGATTAATATTGATGCAGCAGTCGTAGACCGAGGCGCGGTACTCCTCGTCCGTGTCGTACCAGACAAGGCCGATGGTCCCGTCCTTCATGTCGGGGAGGATGCAGTTGGTGTAGAGCTCCACGGCCTCGTCGGGCGTGAGGTCCAGCATCTCCACCTCCGTGCCGTCGGCGCCGGGTACGGCCCAGCTCACGTAGGCGTATTCCACCGAGGCCAGCGTGGGCTCGGTCCTGGGCAGCTTGCGGCTGAGCAGAGCCTCCGGCGTGTTGGCGATGGTCTCCAGCAGCTCCACGTCTTTTGCAGAGACGAGGGAGCTGATCTCATAGCTGCGGCGCAGGTGGCTGCCGTCCTTGAGCTCGTAGTTGAAGCTCACGTACTGCGTGCCGTAGGGGGAGAGGGAGAGGTCCGTGGACTCGTAGAGGCCCTTCTCGTCCACGAGGCGCTGGTGGAGCTTTATGGCGAGGGCGATGTTCCCGCTCTCACGCAGCTCCATTTCGCCGCTGGCGCTCAGGCTAACGGAGCTGACCTCGTCCGCTGCGGGCACGTGCTTTTCAAAACCCGTGACGTCCAGCTCGCAGCTGAAGAGCAGCGCCGCCAGCAGGAGCCACAGCACGGCAAAGCCAGCCCAGGCCCGGCCCATCTTGAACACGCGGAAACTCTTCTGCACCAGCATCTCCGCCGCCACCCAGCCGATGAAGCAGCCGAGCAGCAGAAAGAGCGCAAAGATCGCCGCACCGCCTATGCCCATGTTGTCGATGTCCTGCACCAGCAGCCCGGTCAGCAGCTCGGCGAGCAGCAGACCAGCCGCAAGGGACACGACATAGCGGAACACCGGCCGCAGCACGCCGATGGCCACAACGTCGCCCGCCGTCTCCAGCCTGCGCCGCTTGTAGAGCACGGCGGAGGGGATCAGCAGCAGCGCTCCGACCACGGCGTAGCATATGAGGCAGCCCCAGCCGGTGAGGTAGTAGCCCGTGACGGCCTCATAGCCGTTCGACTGAGTGGAGGACACGGTGTTGTAGAACACACCGTGCGAGATGCCGATGAAGGGCGAGAGCACGTTGATGCCCGAACCGCGGGAGACAAAGCCGTAGATGAAGCGGCCGAGAACGTTGAGCACCACGTCGGCAAAGACGGAGGCCGCAACGTTGACCGCAATGAAGATCACCGGCAGGGCGATTATATTGCCCGTGAGCTGGGCGCAGAGGGCCGCAATGCCGAAGTAGGCGACGGACATGAGGCTCATCGCGGCAAAGAAGCTGGCGGCGGCGGGGAGCACCGTTTTGAAGTATCCCGCACCGATCAGCAGGCAGGAGAGGGCCGCAGCGAGGTTGAGCGCCAGTATGGGCAGCAGTCCCGCCGCAGAGACGGAGCAGAAGATGCCCTCGCGCTTTATGGGCAGCGCACCGTAAGCCGCCGCAGAGCGGGGGAAGTAGAGGTGTGAGTACACCGCCATTGCCGCCGCACAGCTCACGATGGGCGCCGCTACTATGCCGAAGTTGCACACGGCGCTTATCGGCACATGCTGCACGGTGCGCATGGCGTCCACCAACTGGGACGCCCGGCTCAGCCCCGAGAGCGAGCCGCTCAGACGCACAGGCAGCTCGACGACCAGAGCGAAGGCGTAGACGAACCAGATGGGCCAGAACCGCAAAACGGTCTTGCGGAAGAGCGGCCAATTAAAGAATGATGTCCCGGACTTCATGGCCCTCACCTCCGAGTTCGTATATGAATATCTCCTCCAGCGTGAGCGGCACGGCGTCCATGAAGATGGGGGAGAGCCGCTCCAGCCTTGCCGTGACCTCCGAGGTCCGGCCCCTGATTATAAGCGTCTTGAGCCGGCCTGGACCGGCGCTGTGCAGCACGTCGAGCTCCGGAGGGAGCTCCACGCCCTCGGGGAGGACCAGCTGCAGTTTGGTCATGTTCTCCTGCAACTCGGAGAGCACGCGCTCGAGGATCATCCTGCCCCGGTCGATGATGCCGACCCGGTCGCAGACGTCCTCCAGCTCACGCAGGTTGTGCGAGGAGATGAGCACCGTCGTGCCGTATTCGACCACGTCCTGCATGATGAGCGCCCAGACCTGGCGGCGCATCACGGGGTCGAGCCCGTCCACCGGTTCGTCGAGGATGATCAGCTCAGGCCGCATCGAGATCGCCAGCCAGAACGCCGCCTGCTTGAGCATGCCGCGCGAAAAGCGGCGCATCGGCTGCTTCACGTCGAGGTCGAACACCTCCCGCAGCTGCTCGAAACGCTTCTCGTCAAAGCCGGGATAGATGCCCCGGTAAAACCGCATCATGTCCAGGACGGACGCCTGCGGAAAGTGGAATATCTCGTCGGGGATGCAGAAGATGCGCCCCTTGGCGTCCGGGTTCTCGTAGACCGGCACGCCGTCGGCCAGCACCTCGCCGGAGTCCTGCCTCAGCACGCCCGCCAGGTGCTTCATCGCGGTGGTCTTGCCCGCTCCGTTCGGGCCGACCAGTCCGTACACCGCGCCGGAGGGGGCGGTCAGCGTCAGCCCGTCCAGCGCCCTGTGGCCGCCGTAGCTCTTGACCACGTCCCTGAATTCAATCTTCATTCCGGGCGGCCTCCTTTTCTCTTATGCGCCGGTCCAGCTCGTCCGGCGTTACGCCGAGATAGAGCAGCTCCGCAACTATCTCGTCCATGGCCGTAAGCAGCTCCTTCTTCCGCCACTCGTCCACCTGGGCGCTGAGATTGGCGTAGCTGCCCTTGCCGGGGATGGAGATGATATAGCCCTCCTGCTCCAGCTCGCGGTAAGCGCGCTGTATCGTGTTGGGGTTTATCACGAGCTGAGAGGCAAGTTCGCGCACGGAAGGAAGCTTCTCGTCCGGAGACATCGCCCCCGACACGATAAGCTTCCTCAACGTGGTTTTCACCTGCTCATATATAGGTCGTGAATCCCTGAAATTGATGTTTATCATCATATTTCCATCGCCCCATCACTCGCGCGTATCATACAGAATAATACAGTTATAGAATAACTGATTTCCGACGCCTTGTCAATGAAAATGTATCTAAATTGTATCCTTTGTATCACGCGAGACGAAACCGCCGCCGAGGACGCGTCCTCCGGAGTAGATGGCGGCGGCCTGACCGGGGGTGGGAGCGCGGAGAGGGGACGCCGGGACTATGCGGAGCCGTCCGCCGCCCTCGGGCCAGGCCCGCGCGTGCGTCAGAGTCCGTGAGTGGCGGACACGCACCCCGCAGTCGAAGGGCGAGTGCGGCTCCGGGACCAGCCACCGCATGTCCGAGGCGGCAAACTCCGTGGAATAGAGCCCGTCCCCGTCCGCGAGCACGACCTCGCCCGTGTCGGGGCGGAGCTCCGAGACGTAGACCCGTTTTCCCGCGGCGTAGCCCAGACCCCGGCGCTGTCCCAGGGTGAAGCGGTGGATGCCGCCGTGGCGGGCGACGGCTCTTCCGTCATAGATGATGTCGCCCGGACCGGGGGCGTCGCCCCGGCGCTCCAGCCAGGCGGCGTAGTCGCCGTCGGGCACGAAGCAGAGCTCCATGCTGTCCGGCTTCTCTGCGACGGGCAGACCGAGCGAGGCGGCAAGGGCACGAGTCTCGGTCTTTATCATGCCGCCGAGGGGGAGAAGGAGCCGCGAGAGCTGCTCCGGCAGGATGCGGCAGAGCATATAGCTCTGGTCATTCTCCGGCCGGCCCATGTAGAGCGCTCCGCCCTCGGAGCGGGCGTAGTGGCCCGTGGCGATGTACCGGGCGCCGAGCGCGTCGGCGTATTCGCAGAGCATGCGGAGCTTCACGGAGGGGTTGCAGAGCACGCAGGGGCTCGGAGTCTCGCCCCGGCGGTAGCTCTCGGCAAAGGGGCGGCAGACGTGCTCTTCCAGCTCCGAACGGGCGTCCACGACCTCCAGCGGGAGGTCCATAGCCCCGGCGCAGCTCCTGGCGCCCTCAGCCTCGCCGGAACCGGTCTCGAGATAGAGACCGCGCACGTCGTAACCCTCACGGCGCAGCAGCGCGGCGGCGCAGGCAGAGTCCACGCCGCCGGAAAAACCGAGTATGACCATCTCGTTCATCTGCCCGACCTCCCGATGTACATGGCGAGCGCAGCCATGTCGGCGGGCGACACGCCGGATATCCTTGAGGCCCGGCCGAAGCTCTCTGGCCGGAGCGCCGCCAGCTTCTGCCTCGCCTCCGTGCGGAGGCCGGGGACCTTTTCGTAGTCGATGTCCGCCGGGAGTGCGCGGTTCTCCATCCGTGCGAACTCCTCCACCTGCTTGAGCTGGCGCTTTATATAGCCCTCATAGCGCAGGCGTATCTCCACCTGCTGCGTCACCGCGCGAGGCAGCTCGGGCCTGTCGCGGTCGAAGGGCGCAAGGTCGGCGTAGCCCACCTGGGGCCGGCGCAAGAGCCCGGCAAGGCTCACGCCCGAGACGGGCGCTGCGGTGCCGAGGCGCGAGAGCACGGCGCAGAGCTCCGGCGTGGGGGCGACGTGGGTGTTCTCGAGGCGCTCGAGTTCCGCGTCCACGGCGGCGTATTTCGCGTTCACCTTGTCGAGCCGCTCCTTTGAGACCAGGCCCAGCTCATAGCCTATGCGCGTCAGCCGCTCGTCGGCGTTGTCCTGGCGGAGCAGCAGCCGGTACTCGGAGCGGGAGGTCATCATGCGGTAGGGCTCGTTCGTGCCCCGGGTCACGAGGTCGTCTATGAGCGCGCCTATATACGCCTCGCTCCGCTTGAGCACGAAGGGCGGGCGGCCCTGTATCTTGAGAGCCGCGTTCACGCCCGCGGCAAAGCCCTGGACGGCCGCCTCCTCGTAGCCCGACGAGCCGTTGAACTGACCCGCACCGTAGAGGCCCGAGATCTTGCGCGTCTCCAGCGTCGGCAGCAGCTCGAGCGGGTCCACGCAGTCGTATTCGATGGCATACGCCGGGCGCATTATCTCCGCATGCTCGAGGCCCGGCACGCTGTGGAGCATCCGCACCTGCACCTCCTCGGGCATGGAGCTCGAGAAGCCCTGAACGTAGAGCTCCTCCGTGCCGAGACCCATCGGCTCTATGAAGAGCTGGTGGCGCTCCTTGTCCGGGAAGGTCATGACCTTGGTCTCTATGCTCGGGCAATAGCGCGGGCCGACGCCCTCTATGACGCCCGAGTAGAGCGGAGAGCGGTCGAGGTTGGCGCGGATTATCTCGTGCGTCTCCGGCGTGGTGTACGTGAGATAGCAGCGCGCGCGGTTTTCCGGCGCTCGCTCCGTCTCGAAGGAGAAGGGCTCCGGCTCGGCGTCGCCCTCCTGCACCTGCATCCGGGAGAAGTCCACGCTCCGGGCGTTCACGCGCGGGGGAGTGCCCGTCTTGAAGCGGCGGAGGCTGAGACCCAGCGCGGCAAGCCGCTCCGAGAGCGGGCCGGAGGGCGCAAGCCCGTCCGGTCCGGAGTCACGCAGCACCTCGCCCACGATGGTGCGCCCGTGCAGGTACGTCCCCGTCGCCACCACCGCGGCTTTGCAGCGCCATACGGCGCCCGTGTGCGTCGTCACAGAGACGACGTGCCCGTCCTCGACGCCTATGTCCACGACCTCGGCCTGGATGAGCCGCAGGTGCTCCTGCCGCTCCAGCGTGCGCTTCATTACCTCCTGATAGCGCCGGCGGTCGGCCTGAGCCCGCAGCGAGTGCACCGCCGGGCCTTTGCCCAGGTTCAGCATCCGGTACTGGATGCAGGCGGCGTCCGCCGCCCGGGCCATCTCCCCGCCCAGGGCGTCCAGCTCCCGCACCAGGTGGCCCTTGCCCGTCCCGCCTATGGCCGGGTTGCAGGGCATGTTGCCCACCGTGTCCAGGTTTATCGCAAAACAGAGCGTCTCCAGCCCCAAGCGTGCGGCGGCAAGCGCCGCCTCTATCCCAGCGTGCCCCGCGCCTATCACGGCTATATCACATTTTCCGGCTTCGTAAGTTCTCATAACCTAAAAATTATACTACCCGCGCGCTCCGGAATCAAGCTGTGCTGAAATTGCACAGCCAAAATCCGACTTGCCTATTGCTTTATTTCACTAATGTGGTAGTATGTTGACACGCCTTTCGGCGTGAGACGACTCAAAGGAGAAGGATGAAATGAAAAAGTTTCTTGCGCTTTTGCTTGCACTGTGCATGATATTCGCCCTTGCCGCCTGCGGTGAGGCCGAGAGCGAGCCCAGCGAAGCCCCCGCTTCCGACGTCCCGGAGAGCGAGGCTCCCGCCAGCGACGCCCCCGAGGCCGATAGCGACATGGCCTACGTCCAGGACAAGGGCACCCTCGTCGTCGGCATCACCAACTTCGAGCCCATGGACTATCAGGATGCGAACGGCGAGTGGATCGGTTTTGACGCCGACCTGGCCCGCGCCTTTGCCGAGAGCCTCGGCGTGGAAGTCCAGTTCCAGGAGATAGAGTGGGAGAGCAAGGGCTTCGAGCTTGACGGCAATACCATCGACGTGGTCTGGAACGGCATGACCCTCACGGACGAGGTCCTCGCCTCCA
>CAUAHS010000089.1 GCA_958428885.1 uncultured Eubacteriales bacterium | reverse complement strand
AGATGGCGGACCCCATGATAATCATCCTGCTCGCCGCGGCGGTGATAAGCGCCATAACGTCCATCTACCAGGGCGAGGGCGTGGCGGACGTCGTCATAATCCTCTTCGTCGTCATAGTCAACGCCGTGCTCGGCGTGTACCAGGAGAACAAGGCCGAAAAGGCCATAGAGGCCCTTCAGGCCATGAGCGCCGCCACCAGCCGCGTACTGCGCGGCGGCAAGGTCACCGTCGTGCCCTCGGCCGAGCTCGTCGTAGGCGACATCGTGCTGCTAGAGGCCGGCGACGCCGTGCCCGCCGACGGCCGTCTGCTCGAGAGCGCCAGCCTCAAGATCGAGGAGGCCGCCCTCACCGGCGAGAGCGTCCCCGTCACCAAGTTCATCGACATCCTCGACCCCGGCTCTGCGCCCGACGTGCCGCTCGGCGACCGCAAGAACATGATGTACATGGGCAGCACCGTCGTCTATGGTCGTGGCAGCGCCGTCGTCACCGCCACCGGTATGGACACCGAGATGGGCCGCATAGCCGACGCCCTCCAGAGGGCGGAGCAGGGCCAGACCCCGCTGCAGATAAAGCTCAGCCAGCTCTCCAAGATACTGACCTGGCTCGTGCTCGGCATCTGCGTCGTCATCTTCGGCGTGCAGGTCCTCCGTGCCGGCGGCTTCTCCGGCGAAGTGATACTCAACTCCTTCCTCGTGGCCGTGTCCCTCGCCGTCGCCGCCATACCCGAGGGCCTTGCGGCGGTCGTCACCGTCGTGCTCTCGATAGGCGTCACCAACATGTCGAAGCGCAACGCCATAATAAGGCGTCTCACCGCGGTCGAGACTCTCGGCTGCGCCCAGATAATCTGCTCCGACAAGACCGGCACCCTCACCCAGAACAAGATGACCGTCGTGGACTACTACGGCCAGGACCAGGACCTGCTCGCCACCGCCATGAGCCTCTGCTCCGATGCGGAGGAGGACGAGAACGGCAACGCCGTCGGCGAGCCGACGGAGTGCGCACTGGTGAACTGGGCCCACGGCCTCGGCCTCGACAAGGACGACCTCAAGGCCTGCGCCCCGCGCATAGGCGAGGCTCCCTTCGACAGCGTCCGCAAGATGATGAGCACCGTCCACGCCTCCGGCGGCAGCGTCGTGCAGTACACCAAGGGTGCGCCCGACGAGGTGCTCAAAAAGTGCGTCTCCTACCTCGACCACGGCGAGGTATGTCCCATGACCGACGCAAAGCGGCAGGAGATCCTTGCCGCCAACAAGGAGATGGCCGACCGCGCGCTGCGTGTCCTCGCCGCCGCCGCCCGCTGGTGGAAGACCGAGCCGACCGACTTCTCCCCCGAGAACCTGGAGCAGGAACTCTGCTTCATCGGCCTGACCGGCATGATCGACCCGGTGCGCCCCGAGGTCAAGGCGGCCATAGAGGAGTGCCGTGGCGCAGGCATCCGCCCCATCATGATAACCGGCGACCACATCGACACCGCCGTCGCCATAGCCAAGGAGCTGGGCATCCTCAAGGACGCCTCCGAAGCCGTCACCGGCAGCCAGCTCGACGCCATGGACGACGAGGAGTTTGAGCGCCGCTTCCGCGACATCTCCGTCTACGCCCGCGTCCAGCCCGAGCACAAGACCCGCATCGTCAACGCCTGGAAGAAGGCCGGCTGCGTCACCGCCATGACCGGCGACGGCGTCAACGACGCCCCCAGCATCAAGAGCGCCGACATCGGCGTCGGCATGGGCATCACCGGCACCGACGTCACCAAGAACGTCGCGGACATGGTCCTCGCTGACGACAACTTCGCCACCATCGTCGGCGCCGTCGAAGAGGGCCGCCGCATCTACGACAACATCCGCAAGGCCATCCAGTTCCTGCTCGGCTCCAACATGAGCGAGGTCATCAGCATCTTCGTCGCCACGCTCATGGGCTTCACGATACTCCAGCCTGTGCACCTGCTCTGGATAAACCTCGTCACCGACTGCTTCCCCGCCCTGGCCCTGGGCATGGAGCGTGCCGAGGCGGACATCATGCGCCGTCAGCCCCGCGATGCGAAAGCCGGCGTCTTTGCCGGCGGCATGGGCATAGACATCGCCTATCAGGGCATCGTCGTCTCCCTGCTGACCCTCGCCAGCTACTTTGTCGGCCACTTCATGGAGTCCGGCGTCTGGGAGATCGCCGACAGCGCGGACGGCACGACCATGGCCTTCGTCACCATGAGCATGGCCGAGATCTTCCACAGCTTCAACATGCGCTCTCAGCGCGGCAGCCTCTTCAAGATGCACTACATGAACAAGGCCCTCAACTGGGCCGCCATCGGCAGCCTTGTGGCGACCACCCTCGTCTGCGAGGTCCCGTTCATCGCCCGTGCCTTCGAGTTCACCAGCGTGGAGCTCAACGAGTACCTCATCGCCCTCTGCCTCGCCGTCAGCGTCATCCCCATCGTCGAGATAGTGAAGTTCTTCCAGCGCAGAGCCGCCCGCCGCAGGCAGTAAGCTCCGGCCGGTGTGCTGCAACCAATCATTGGACAGCGCCGCACTTCTTCGTGCGGCGCTGTTTTTTGTTGCCTTTGGAGCATGGGCATGATAATATTCCTGTATTCAGGCATGAGTCCCGCGATAGGAGGTCATCACATGGAGATCAGGGTCCTGCGCTATTTTCTCACCGTGGCACGGGAGGAGAGCATCACCCGTGCCGCCGAGGTCCTGCACATCACCCAGCCTACGCTCAGCCGCCAGCTCTCTCAGCTCGAGGAGGAGACCGGCGTCCGGCTCTTCGAGCGCGGTCCACGCCGGATAAGGCTCACGAGCGAGGGAATGCTGCTCCGCCGCCGGGCCGAAGAGATACTCCAGCTCGTGGACAAGACCGAGACTGAGCTCTCCGAGCAGCAGGCGCAGGTCGAAGGCACGATATCCATAGGCAGCGGTGAGTCTGTCTCCGTCCAGCTCCTGCCCGGGCTCTTTAGCAGCTTCCGTGAAAAATATCCCCGCGTCAGCTTCGACATCTTTACGGCCACTGCCGATCTTGTGAAGGAGCAGATGGACCGCGGTCTGCTGGACATCGGACTGCTGCTGGAACCCGTCGACAAGGAGAAATACGACTTCATACGCCTCAACATAAGGGAAAAGTGGGTCGTGCTCATGCGCCCTGACGACCCCCTGGCAGCCAAGGAGGCGGTCAGCGCCCAGGACCTTCTTGGCCTGCCGCTCATTCTCCCCCGCCGTATGGCTGTGCGGAGCGAACTGGCCAGCTGGTTCGGCGACTATTACGAGCTGCTCAATGTCATCATCACCAGCAACCTGAACACCAACGGCGCTATCATGGTGGCCAGCGGTCTGGCCTACTCCATCGTCATCGAGGGCGCTGTCTCGCTCTGGGACCAGTCCAAGGTGACCTATCGTCCGCTCACGCCCGAGCTCACGACCACCAGTGTGCTGGCCTGGAAACGCGGTCAACCCTTCAGCCCCGCCGCTTTGAAGTTCATCGAGCACATGAAATGCTTTTTAGGCATGAATAAGGCGCGTGAATTAAGTATTTGATATATCTCGCGTTTCGGTTTAAGATATAGGCGCAGTCGGGAGGAGCTCCTCCCGGCGGCGCCTGTTTTTTATCCACATGACGGCAGACAATGGTGGTGGGGCTGTGATGAGGAGCTCGGCTGTTCTTCTGTGCCTGACCTCGGTCTTGTCTTTCGCCGTCTGCGGGGCGGCGGGGTCCGGGCGGCACAAGTCCCCTCGTCGTCCGGGCTCAGATCTGGATTGGAGGAAATCACATGAGCAAAAATACACTTGTTGCATATTTTTCGGCCACCGGCACCACCGCGAGAGCGGCCGGAAAGCTATCTGAAGCCGTCGGCGCAGACCTCTACGAGATCCGCCCCGCGGTTCCCTACACCGGCGCCGACCTCAACTGGTCCGACAGCAGGAGCCGCAGCTCGCGGGAGATGAAGGACCCCTCCTGCCGTCCCGCGCTTGCCGGCGGCATACCCGACCTCTCGGGCTACGACACGGTCTTTGTCGGCTTCCCCATCTGGTGGTACACTGCGCCGATGATAATAAACACCTTCCTGGAGAGCGGCGACTTCTCCGGAAAGCGCGTCATCCCCTTCGCCACCTCCGGCGGAAGCGGCATGGGCAGGACGAACGACAAGCTGCGTCCGAGCTGCCCCGGTGCCGAGCTGCTGCCCGGCAGGATGCTCAACGGCGGCCTGTCCGCCGGCGAGCTGAAAAAATGGGCGGACAGCGTCCTGCGCTGACCCCGCCCCGGACGATCTGAAAGGAGAAACGTACATGAAAGCCGATGAATTCAGGCAGATCTTCCCTCTCGGCGAGGAGAACACCGCCTACGCCCGCTTTTTTGTGGGCAAAAGCTACCTCAAGATGCTGACCACGGAGCGCGTCGGCATCGCGAACGTGACCTTTGAGCCCGGCTGCCGGAACAACTGGCACATCCACCACAAGGGCGGGCAGATCCTGCTCTGCACCGCCGGAAGGGGCTATTATCAGGAGTGGGGCAAGGACGCTCGGGAGCTGCTGCCCGGGGACGTGGTCAACATCCCTCCCGAGGTGAAGCACTGGCACGGTGCGGCGCCGGACAGCTGGTTTTCTCACCTCGCCGTGGAGGTACCCGTCGAGGGCGCATCCAACGAGTGGCTGGAGCCGGTGAGCGCCGAGGACTATGAGGCTCTCAGATAAGGAGGCATTATCGATGAAAAAGGTAACAGCGGGCAGGGACGCCCTGGGCGATTTCGCGCCCAAGTTTGCGGAGATGAACGACGACGTGCTCTTCGGCCAGATCTGGTCACGTGAGCGGCGTACTGGACAGCTCCCTTGAATATCACATCCGCACCGCCAAGGAAAACCGCATCACGCGCGAGGAGATGAGCGAGATGCTCACTCACCTCGCTTTCTACGCCGGCTGGCCCAAGGCCTGGGCGGCGTTCAGGATGGCCAAGGAGGTATACGACGGCCGGGAGGGGCAGAAGGCATGAGCTTTTCAATATTCATGCCCACCCGCTGGCTCTTCGGCTCGGGCGCACTCAACGAGCTGAGCCGCCAGTCTCTCCCGGGCCGGACGGCCATGCTGGTCACGTCGAACGGCAGGTCCACAAAGGACTCCGGCTCCGTCTACCGCGTCATGGAGCAGCTGGCCCACGCCGGAGTGGAGTGCCGCCTCTTCGACAAAGTCGAGGCGAACCCGCCCAAGGACATAGTAACGGCGGGTGCCCGGTTCGCCAGGAAAAACGGCTGCGACTTCGTCGTAGCGCTCGGCGGCGGCAGCGTCATGGATGCGTCCAAGGCCATAGCGGCCATGGCCGCAAACGACGGCGACCTCTGGGACTACGTCTCCGGCGGCACGGGCAAGGGTCTGCCCCTAGCGCACGAACCCCTGCCCGTCGTGGCTATAACCACCACCGCCGGCACCGGCAGCGAGGTCGACCAGTGGGGCGTCATCTCCAACGCCGAAACGCGGGAGAAGATAGGCTTCGGCGGCTGCGACTCGCTCTTTCCCGTGCTCTCCATCGTCGACCCGGAGCTGATGGCCACGGTGCCGCCAGACTACACGGCCTATCAGGGCTTCGACACGCTGTTCCACAGCGTCGAGGTGTATATCTCCCGCTTTGCCAACCCGTTTTCGGACATGGTGGCGCTTACCGCCGTCGAGAATGTCGCGCAAAACCTCGCCGCCGCAGTGCGCTCCGGCTCGGACATGGCCGCACGTGAGAAAGTCGCCTTTGCCAACACGCTCTCCGGCTATTCCATGGTCACCGGCTGCTGCACCAGCGAGCACTCCATGGAGCACGCCATGAGCGCCTTCCACCACGACCTGCCCCACGGTGCCGGACTGATCATGATCTCCGCCGCATATTATCAGCACTTCGTGGACCTGCACGTCTGCGACGACCGCTTCATCCGTCTGGCCCAAGCCATGGGCACGCCCTGCGCAGCCAGGGCTCAGGACTTCATCACCGCTCTGGAGCGGCTGAAAAAGGCCTGCGGCGTGGACGGACTGAGGATGTCCGACTACGGCTTCACGCGCGAGGAGCTCCCGGAGCTCGTGCGCAACGCCCGGGCCACCATGGGCGGGCTCTTTGATTCCGACCCCGTCCCGCTCTCCGACGAGGACTGCCTTGCCATCCTCGAGCGCGCCTACCGCTGACGACGCCGTGGAAATCACTTGGACGCCGGTGGGCTCCGGATGTGATATGCTCCAGGCATAAACAAAGCAAGGAGGCACATCCGAAATGAAGCTGAAAAAACTCACCGCGCTTATACTGCTGCTGTCCCTCTGCCTGGCACTTGCCGCCTGCGGTGCGGAGGAGCCCCCCGTCTCCGACGCCCCGGCGGCGGACGACGGCCTGGTGGAATACACCGCCGAAGGCGTCGGGACCTTCCGCCTGCCCGAGGGCTTCGAGATGGAGACCGGCTCCACCGCCGAGCCCCTGCCCATGAACTACGTCGTCTTTGAAAAGGACGGCGTCACCATCTCCTGCAGCCGCTTCGGCAAGGACGCCTATGAGGCCGCCGGAGTGTCCCTGCCTGCGGACGTGGAAGAGTACTCCACCCGCAGCGGAGTGCAGGATGCCGTACCCGAGGGCACCGAGTTCGCCTACGACAGCTACGGCAGCTACGCCGCCCAGTTCACGGACGAGGACGGCATAAGCTGGTACTACGTGCTGCTCAAGGGCACGGACGCCTATGCCAGCTGCTATCTCTACGCCCCGGCCGACGCCTTTGACGCCGGCGCCGCCGCTCTCTGGATCAGCGGCACGGTCATTGAATGATACACAGCCCCTCCAAATAAAGCGGCGCCCCGGACAGGTTCCGGGGCGCTGTCTTTTATGCTCTTGTCCGCTCGGGAAGCGGCAGCGACGGGTCGTCGTGCCAATAGACGATCAGCCTCCCTCTCGCCACGGAGATGCGGGCGCTCAAACCCGTAAAGCTGTTGCTGACGGCGAGGGGGAAGTCCGGCGTGAGCACGGCATCGTCGAGGGCGTAGCTGAGTCCCGTCTCGCAGATGCCGGAGGCCTCCGGCCCAAAGCAGAAGGCCGAGAAGTCGCCGGAATAGCGCGCGTCGAACTCCAGAGCCATGCCGTCCGAAATGGCCGTCAGGGCGCAGCCCCGGCCGACGAGAACGGCCTCCATGCCGTGGGCATCCGCCCAGGCCAGGGA
>CAUAHS010000088.1 GCA_958428885.1 uncultured Eubacteriales bacterium | reverse complement strand
CAGTAGACCTTGAAGTCGAACTTGTCGTTGTTCTGCTTGAGTATCTCCACGGCGTCGGTGTAGGTCACACGCCCGAAGTCGGAGGTGGCGACGTGGTTGAGCCGCTCGAGCAGGCCCTTGTCGACGAAGCTGTTGAAAAACTCCATCTCCTGCGGGCAGCGCTGCATGACGCGGTTGATGACGTATTTTATCATCGCCTCGGCGTTGTCCATGTAGTCGTTCAGGTCGGCGAAGGCCATCTCGGGCTCTATCATCCAGAACTCGGCGGCATGGCGCTGGGTGTTCGACTTCTCAGCCCGGAAGGTGGGGCCGAAGGTGTACACATCGCCGAAGGCCATGGCAAAGTTCTCGGCGTTGAGCTGGCCGGAGACGGTCAGGCTGACGTGCTTGCCGAAGAAGTCCTGGCTCCAGTCGACGGCGCCGTCCTCGGTGCGAGGCGGGTTCGCCACGTCGAGGGTGGTGACGCCGAACATCTCGCCCGCGCCCTCGCAGTCGGAGCCGGTGAGTATGGGCGTGTGGACATAGACAAAGCCGCGGTCCTGGAAGAACTCGTGTATCGCCGCCGCCGCGACGCTGCGGACGCGGAACACGGCGGAGAACAGGTTGGTCCTGGGCCTCAGATGCTGGATGGTGCGCAGGAACTCCACGCTGTGGCGCTTTTTCTGCAGCGGGTAGTCCGGCGTGGAGACGCCCTCTACCGCGATCTCCGCGGCCTTGAGCTCAAAGGGCTGCTTGGCCTCGGGCGTGAGCACGAGCTTGCCCTTCACTATAAGAGCCGCGCCGACGTTCTGGTGCGCGATCTCGTCGTAATTGGACAGATTCCCCCTGTCGAGCACTACCTGCAGGCTCTTGTGGCAGGAGCCGTCGTTGAGTTCGACAAAGCCGAAATTCTTCATGTCCCTAATTGTCCTGACCCAGCCGCAGACCGTTATCTCACGGTCGGCGAACGCGGCTGCGTCGGCATAAATTCCCGAGATCCTCTGCCGCTCCATGTGGCGCGTCCCCTTTCGTTTTCCGTTTCTGCGGCCTTGTAAGCCTTGCTTTGGCCGCTTCTCTGTATTATACTCATAGTCAAACGAATTTTCAACACAATTTACATTTGGAGGCGGCACATGGCTAAAATATACTCAGACATCACCGAGCTCATAGGCGGCACCCCGCTCATCCGGCTCTCCCGCTTCGCCCCCGGCATGAGCGTCCTCGCCAAGCTGGAGCGGCAGAACCCCGCCGGCAGTGCGAAGGACCGCGTGGCGCTCTCCATGCTCCGCACCGCGGAGGCGGAGGGCAGGCTCAAGAAGGGCGGCGTCGTCATCGAGCCGACCAGCGGCAATACGGGCATCGGTCTCGCGGCTCTGGCGGCGGCGCTGGGCTACAAGGCCGTCATCGTCATGCCGGACAGCATGAGCCCCGAGCGCATAAAACTCATAGCGGCCTACGGCGCCGAGGTCGTGCTCACGCCGGGAGCCGAGGGCATGGCCGGAGCCGTTGCCCGCGCAGACGAGATCTGCGCCGCCAACCCCGGCAGCATAGTCGCGGGCCAGTTCTCGAACCCCGCAAACCCCCAGGCGCACTACGAGACCACCGGTCCCGAGATCTGGCGCGACACTGACGGCGACGTCGCAGCCTTTGTCGCGGGCGTCGGCACCGGCGGCACCATAACCGGCGTGGGGCGCTATCTCAAGGAGCAGAACCCCGCCATACGCATCGTGGCCATGGAGCCCGCATCCTCCCCCCTGCTCACCGAGGGACACGCCGGTCCGCACGCCATCCAGGGCATAGGCGCGAACTTCGTCCCCGAGGCGCTGGACACGACGGTGTACGACGAGGTCGTGACCGTCACGGACGAGGCGGCGCTCGCCGCCATGCACGAGCTCGCGGAAAAGGAGGGCCTCCTCTGCGGCGTCTCCTCCGGAGCGGCGGCGTACGCAGCGCGTGAGCTGGCGAAGAGGCCGGAATTTGCGGGCAGGAACGTCGTCTGCCTCCTGCCCGACACCGGCGAGCGGTATCTGAGCATAATGTGAGGGCGTGAAATGAAGAAACTCTTTTTCATCATCAACCCTGTGGCCGGTCGGGGCATGTACAAACAGGGCCTGGGCGAGGCGCTCTATACGCTGCACTCGGCGGGCTATGAGCCGACGCTGCGCTTCACGTCCCGCGCGGGCGAGGCGGTGGAGCTGGCGCAGCTCTCGGTGGGCTACGACCTCGTCTGCTGCCTCGGCGGCGACGGTACGCTCTCGGAGGTGACCTCGGGCCTCATGGCGCTCGAGCCCGAGCAGCGCCCGCCCATAGGCTACTTCCCCCTCGGCACCGCAAACGACGTCGCCACGACGCTGAAGCTGCCGAAAAACGACCCGGCGGCGGTCGCCCGGCGCATAGCCGAGGGCAGCCCGAGGTTCTGGGACGTAGGCGTGTTCGGAGGCGACAGGTACTTCACCTACGTTGCGGCCTTCGGCGCGTTCACTGACGTGAGCTATGAGACGCCGCAGCAGTCGAAGCAGGCGCTGGGCCACCTCGCCTACCTGCTCGAGGGCATGAACCGCCTGCCCAAGCTGCCGCACTACCGCACCCGCGTGGAGATGGACGACGAGGTCGTCGAGGGCGACTACATCTTCGGCGGTGTGACGAACTCGACCTCCGTCGCGGGCCTTGTGAAGCTGGACCCGGACATGGTGGCGCTCGACGACGGCGAATTCGAGGTCGCGCTGGTGAAATACCCGGCGACGCTGGCGGACCTGAACGCCCTGGTGTCGCAGGCGGTGTCGAAAAACTTCAACGGCGAGATGATGTCGATACGCAAGGCGCACACGGTGCGCTTCACCTTCGCCGACCCGGTGCCCTTCACGAGAGACGGCGAGCCCGGAGGCGTGCACACGGACGTGAAGATAGAAAATGCCCACTGTGCCGTGCGTATAATCGTCTGAGCCCCGGCTCCGGCGGGAAAACACCACACATTATCAGGGGATGCCCGGCGGGGTTTTCCCCTGATTTTTTGTTTACACCGGTTTTGCCGGGTGATATACTTACGCGCGGATGGAGGGGTTTTCCGTGAATTACGCCGAAGCGCTTAAATATCTTGAGGGCGTGTCCTGGCTTGGGATAAAGCCGGGACTCGAGAGAATAGAGGAACTGCTCGCCCGCTTGGGCAATCCGGAGCGGCGCTGCCGCTATGTCCACGTGGCGGGCACAAACGGCAAGGGCTCTACCTCCGCAATGCTTGCCGCCATGCTCACGGCGGCGGGGCACAGGACGGGGCTCTACACCTCTCCGCACCTGCTGCGGGTGACGGAGCGGATGCGCATAGACGGTGCGGAGATGCCGGCGGAGGAGCTGGCGGAGGCGGTAACCGCCCTCGCCGGGGCTGCCGAGGGCATGAGCGACAAGTGCACCGAGTTCGAGCTGATGACCGCCGCCGCATTCTGGTGGTTTGCCCGCCGGGGCTGCGAATATGTCGTGCTCGAGGTCGGCATGGGCGGGCGTCTGGACGCGACGAACGTCATCCCCTGCCCGGACTGTGCCGTCATCGCCAACATCGGCCTGGACCACACCGGCGTGCTCGGCGACACTGTAGAGCAGATAGCCGCCGAGAAGGCGGGCATATTCAAGGGCGGACCGGCCGCCAGCTATCAACAGCAGCCCTCCGTGGCCGAAGTCCTGCGCACCGCGGCGGAGCGGACCGGCACGGAGCTGCACTTTGCCGATTTTTCAAAATTGGAGCTGCTTTCCGACATCCTCGAGGGCCAGAGCTTCCGCTATGACGGGCGGGAGTACCGCATCCGGCTCCTTGGCGAGCACCAGTGCAAAAATGCCGCCGTGGCGATAACGGCGGCGCAGCTGCTGGGACTTCCGGAGAGCGCGATAAGCGAGGGGATTGCCAAGACCGTGTGGCCCGCTAGATTCGAAGTACTCTCGCGCGAGCCGTACTTTGTCGTGGACGGCGGGCACAACCCGCAGTGCGTGGCCACGACGGCGGCGGCGCTCAGGCGCTATTTTCCCGACAGGCGTCGGGTGCTGCTCATGGGCGTGCTGGCGGACAAGGACTGGCGGCAGATGCTGGACATACTCCTGCCCTGTGCGGCGGAGGTGGTCTGCGTGACGCCTGAGAGCGAGCGGGCAATGCCGGCGGAGGAGCTGTGCGCCGCGATAAACGAGCGCGGCGTCCCGGCTCGGGCGGCATCCGACATAGCCGCCGGCGTGGACGAGGCCAGGGTGCTCGCGGGCGGGGACGGCATGGTGTGCTCGGTGGGCTCGCTGTACATGGCGGGCGCCGTCCGGGCAAGGCTGCTTGGCGAGGGGGCTTGAGTATGCGTGTGCTTGCGATAGATTACGGAGACAAGCGGACGGGTCTGGCGTTTTCGGACCTTGGCGGAGTGCTCTGCGGCGAGGCCTTCATCGTCGAGGAGTGGGACGCCCGGCGGCTTGCGGAGCGCATAGCCTCGGAGTGCAGGGCTAGGGACGTCGGCCGGCTGGTGCTGGGCCTGCCGAAGAACATGGACGGCACGGAGGGACCGCGCGCTGAGAAGAGCCGGGCCTTTGCCGGGCTGCTCCGTGAGGCGACCGGCCTCGACGTTCTCCTCTGGGACGAGCGGCGCAGCAGCGTGGAGGCCCACGCCATCTTGTCCGCCAACGGCAAGCGGGAGAAAAAGCACAAGAAGAGCGTGGACGCCGTCGCCGCCGCGCTGATGCTTGAGAGCTATCTCGCTTCAGGCCGGAATAAATGAGCGGTCTTGTCCTGTTTCGCGTAAAAGCCAAGAGGGCGGCCTCGACGAGAGGCCGCCCTCTTGTTCTGCTTATCGCATCGACGCACCGGGCATAATAGAAATAGATCCGCCCCTGCGCCGCGAGGGGGAAAAGCGGCACGGGGGCGTATGTGAACACCGTTAAAGGTGGCGCATCTGGTCTGCCCCTTCAGGGGGGATGTTTCCCCCCTCGGCGGGCAGGTCGCCGTTTTTTGGGGCTTATAAGCTGTATTGCCGGTACGTCAGGTACGTTTCTTTGTGTATCAGCGTATTCAAAATAACAGCCACTTATGAACTGGCTGTTAACCGAGAATGAACATTCTCAGACATTTCTGCATCACAGGCGGGAAAAAAGCCCGGTTTTTGGCAGAAAAGAGGCTTGACCCAGAGCCCTTGGTGTGTTATACTTCATTTTACCTGTCGGCCGGACGGGTTTATTTTCGCGCGCGCATTTTTTCGCGCTGTCCGGCACGTTCAGGGAGGCAACAGGCCGCGAGAGCGGCCAAGTATTACAAGGAGGTGCCGAATAGAATGGCTGTTGGCGCAAGAGTAAAAGTCATACTCAGGTGCAGCGAGTGCAAGGAGCGCAACTACTTCACGGTCAAGAACAAGAAGAACACTCCCGACCGTCTCGAGATGAAGAAGTACTGCCCCCGCTGCCGCAAGTACACGGTCCACAACGAGACCAAGTAAGGCGTTCTGAAAGGAGCAAGCATAATGGCAGAAGAGAACAAAAGCACCGCCCCGGTGAAAGTCTCCACGAACGCCGTCAAGAAGAACGAGGGAAAGCTCCCCTTCGGCAAGCGCGTTGCCAAGTGGTTCCGCGAGATGCGCAGCGAAGCGCGCAAGGTCATCTGGCCCACGCCGAAGCAGACCCTCAACAACACCGGCGTGGCTCTGGCCATGATGATCGTTTCCGCGCTGGTGCTCTGGGGCTTTGATACCCTCGCCAAGCTGGGCGTTCAGACGCTCATCGATCTGGTGTAAGACCGATGGCGGAAGAAGCAAAGTGGTATGTGGTCCACACATACTCCGGCTACGAAAACGCCGTGGCTGCCGCTGTTATGAAGGCGGCTGAAAACCGCAAAATGCAGGACCTCATCCAGGAGGTCAATATACCGCTCGAGACCGTCACCGAGCACACCGACTCCGGCGACAAGACCTATGAACGCAAGGTCTTTCCCGGCTATGTGCTCGTCAAGATGATTATGACGGACGAGAGCTGGCACCTCGTGCGCAACGTGCGCGGTGCCACCGGTTTCGTCGGCACGTCCAACAAGGCGATCCCGCTGACGGACCAGGAGATATACGCCCTCGGCGTCGAGAGACATGAGATCGTCCTCGGCTACGAGGTTGGCGACACCGTAAAGGTCACGGACGGCCCGCTGGAAGGCTTCCTCGGCACTGTCGAAGAGCTCGAGCCGGACAAGGACCGCGTGCGTGTTGTCGTCTCCATGTTCGGGCGAGAGACCCCCGTGGACCTCGAGCTCGATCAGGTCGAGCCCGTCAAGGATTGACGGCCGGCCAACTAAAACGTTATTGAAAGGGTGCTTAGATAAATGGCACAGAAAGTTGTCGGATATATAAGGTTCCAGGTGCCGGCCGGCAAGGCCACCCCGGCGCCCCCGGTTGGCCCGGCTCTGGGCCAGTACGGCGTGAACATCGGCCAGTTCACCAAGGACTTCAACGAGCGCACCAAGGCCGATATGGGCATGATGATCCCTGTCGTCATCACGGTGTACTCGGACAGGAGCTTCACCTTCATCACCAAGACCCCGCCTGCGGCCCTGCTTATCAAGAAGGCCTGCGGCATCGACAAGGCCTCCGGCGTGCCCCAGCGTGACAAGGTCGCCACCATCAGCAAGGAGGACCTTCGCAAGATCGCCGAGCAGAAGATGCCCGACCTCAACTGCACCACCGTCGAGGCCGCCATGTCCATGATCGCCGGCACCTGCCGCAGCATGGGCGTTCTCGTCGGCGACTGAGGCAGTCTCTAAGGCAAGACCAAGCTGCCCCGAACGTGGGAGGAGTGAGCCCCATCGCGGCTCAACATCTCCGACGAACCACATTTTAGGAGGAAAGCAAATTGTTCAGAGGTAAGAATTATAAAGAGAGCTCCAAGCTCATAGATAAGCAGACGCTGTACGATCCCAAGGATGCTTTCGACCTCGTCTGCAAGGCTTCCAAGGCCAAGTTCGACGAGACCGTCGAGCTGCACGTCAAGCTCGGCGTCGACTCCCGCCACGCCGACCAGCAGGTCCGCGGCGCCGTCGTGCTGCCCAACGGCACCGGCCGGAAGGTCCGTGTGGCCGTCTTCGCCAAGGCCGACAAGGTCCAGGCCGCCCTGGACGCCGGCGCGGATATCGTGGGCGCCGAGGACCTGATGGAGCGCATCCAGAAGGAGGGCTTCATGGACTTCGACGTGGTGATCGCCTCCCCCGACATGATGGGCGTGGTCGGCCGCCTGGGCAAGAT
>CAUAHS010000087.1 GCA_958428885.1 uncultured Eubacteriales bacterium | reverse complement strand
TCCAGCTCCAGCTGACCGACCCCGAGCTCAAGAGCCGGGACCGGGTGGTAAAGAAGAGCGAGAAGAACAGCCTGTACGCCGCCATGGACGTGGCGTCCGTGTGGCTTGACCGAGCCTTGGCCTCCAAATAACTCAAAAGGTCAGGTTATTTCCATGAGAGAGAGAATAGTGCGTCCGCTGGCAGCAGGGGCGCTGTGTGTTTGCGCGCTCATCGTGGGTGCGAAGGCCGACTGCATCGGCGGCGCCGAGACCACGACGGCGGTGAACCTCAGAACAGGGGCCGGGACCGGCAACGCGATAATCGCCACGGTAAGCGAGGGCACAGCCCTCATCGTTGAGGCCGACACCGGCAGCGGCTGGTACAAGGTCAACTACGACGGGGAGAGCGGATACATGTCCGCCGACTACCTCAGCTTCTCCGAGACGATGGACCTCACCGCCCAGGGCTGGGTCGACGGCACCGATGTGCGCATGCGTGCTGCGGCCGGCACCGACAGCGAGATAGTCCGAGTCACCACCTACGGCGAGAGCGTCGAGATCCTCGGCGTCGACGGCGAGTGGTACAAGGTCTCCGCCGGCGGCCAGACCGGTTACATACGCGGTGACTACGTCTCCTTCACCGAGCCCGATCCGAGCCAGGCTCCTGCGTCCAGCTCCATCGGCGAGCAGATAGTCGCCTTCGCCAAGCAGTTCCTCGGCACGCCCTATGTCTGGGCGGGCTCCAGCCCCTCCGGCTTCGACTGCTCCGGCTTTGTGAGCTATGTCTTCAAGAACTTCGGCTACACCGTCAACCGTACCGCCGCCTCGATGTACACCAACGGCGTCGCGGTGGACAAGAGCGAGCTCCAGATAGGCGACGCGGTGTTCTTCGCCAGCTCCTCCGAGAGCATAGGCCATGTGGGCATCTACATAGGCGACGGCGAGTTCATCCACAGCAGCTCCGGCTGCGGCTACGTCACCATCTCCGGCCTGGACGAGAGCTATTACTCCCGCATGTACGTCGGCGCGAGGCGCATCGCCTCCTGACGTGAGAGAGATAAAAAAATTGCCGCCCCTCGGTTGAGGGGCGGCTTTTTTGCGTTTTTATCGCTCCTGGTTCCAGCCGGTGCAGCCGTCGGTGAAGACGAGGTTGCGCTCGTCGGCGGGGTAGGCGGTGTTCACGACCGGGGGTGCGGAGAAGCCGCACTCGCCGCCCGTGGCGCAGCCCTTGACGTACTGGAACACGCTGTCCCAGACCTTGTCCTTGCTGCGGACGGCAACGGAGCTGCTGTGCACGGCACGGGTCTCACTCTCGCAGAGGTCGGCGCACTCGTGCAGGTACTGCGCACCGCGGGTGAGGGAGGTGGTGACCTTGTAGCCGCCGCCCTCTTTCAGGCGCTGGGCGATGGCACGCAGGGTGCCGAGGGCCAGGATGAAGCCGGGGAAGTAGTCCAGCGGCACGCCGTTGAGGTTCTTCGGCTGCTCGAGCGAGCCGTTGCGCACGGACAGACCCGTGATGTCCTCGGCACAGGGCGCCCAGCCCGGACGCTCCTTCCACACCGTGTCGGAGAAGCAGTTGAGGTTGGCGTAAATGACGTTCGGGTTGAGAGCGCGGATGTCCGCCTCGGAGAGGCCGAACTTGTCCATGCAGCCGTTCTGGTAGGAGTAGGTGACCACGTCCGCCTCGCGGATGAGCTGCTTTGCGCGCTCAAGCTGCTCCGGGACGTTGAAGTCGAGCTGGATGGAGTGCTTGCCAGCCCAGCCGTCAAACTCGAGCATGGCCTGCTCCTGGTGCTTGAAGTCGCCGCGGCGTACCAGCAGCACGTCGGCGCCGTACTCGGCCAGGATGCGCGAGCAGGCAGGACCCGCGATGATGTGCGTGAGGTCCAGCACACGGATGCCGGAGAGAGGTCCGCGGGAATTCGGACGGCCCCAGTCGGGCGCCTCGGACTCCGCAAGCTTCTCCGTGCGGATGAGCGGCATGGCGATGACCGCCTTGCCGACTTCGCTGGCCTCCCACTCCTCACGGCTGCGGATCATGCAGCCGCAGGCGCCGCAGTCGAAGCTCAGCTCCTCGAGCTCCATGGCGTCCTTCGTTGCGACCTTGGCCGCTATCTCCTTCATGTCCTTCTTCAGGGAGAAGAAACCGTACTCGGACGAGGGTTTCGAAAGGCCCAGGGCCTTGACAAGCCGCTCCTGCTGGCTCTGGTAGTAGACGTGGAAGGACACGTCTCGTCCGTCACGCGCGCGGAACTTGTGCATGGAGCCGTTGAGCGCGTTGTTCACACGCAGGGCGGACTGCACGCGGGAGCGCGTGAACTCCTTGCAGTGCTTGTGGTCGGACATGTACAGCCTGACGGCCTGGAGGCCCGCAAAGACCAGGTCGCAGCGGATCTGCGCGCCGGAGACGTCGTCGCCACGGAGAGCACCGATCTCGGTCGCCGCATTGCTGCACGCGGCAAGCACAGCGGCTATCGCGCTGGTCTGCGGGATCGTCTCATCTTCAAAGAGTTTCTGCACCGCGGGTATCCTCAGCTTGGTGAGGACCACGTTCAGGGGAACGGGGAAGGGGTTCGCGGTGAAGAAGGTGCGCGAGAGCATGCCCTTGCGCCCCTCGTCCGCCACGAACGTCGTGGGGATGGGCTTCATATCCAGCCTCCCGAGAAGGTCCTCGTATATGAGCTGGGCACCGCGCGCCTTGCGCCTGAGTACGCCGTTATCTGCCATCTTTTTGCTCTCCTCCCGCGGCAATATCCGCATAAAATCAGTATAGACGGCCACGCCGCCTATACTAATTTTAGACCTTTGTCAGCCCCTTGACAATTGTTAGCTTCGCCAAATCGTTGCCCCGTGGTCTGGCCAGATTGACGGGTGATTGAATCAGGTCAGACCAGGGACAAAGGCACCGCGCCGTAATGGGGTCCCGCCGGAGGAGTATGGCTGAACTGACCAGACGGCGCGGGCCTATTTGGTGGCGGCGGTGACTTTGCCGCCGCCGCCACCGGAGGCAGGCGTTATGACACTGGCCGAGGGCAGACCGTACTGCGAGCGCAGGAGGCTTGCCTGGGCCGAGGTTATCGCCCCGGAGCTCAGGGCGTTCTGGATTATGGCGAGTTTGGAGGCCGTGGTCTTGGCGGCGCTGACCTGGGCTGCGGCCTTTTCGTAGCCGCTGAGGACCGTGGTCTGCGTGCTCGTGCCGGAGGGCACATAGGACGATACGGCGGCCTGAGCTGCGCCGGTGGAGGCGGTCAGCTGCTCCAGAACGTCGGCGTCGAGGGCGGCAAAGCTGTTGTCCACTCGGACGGCCTCCTGATAGAGGGCGTTGGCGCGCTCTATTTCGTTCTGCGCTATGGCCTGAGCCACGGCGTTCTGGTACTGCGACCTGGTCTGGGCACGCTGGGACTCTATGTCCGCCAGGCGGGAGGCCCGTTCCGCGTCTAGGCTCGCGAGCTCGCCCTGAGCGGCGATGCCCAGCGCGAGAGCCGCCTGGCCCTGAGCGCCGGAGTTGAGGCCCGAGGCGGTGAAACGCTCGTTCATGCCCTGCTGCGTCACGGCGGCGGAGGCGGCGCTCTGGTTCTTCGCCTCCCGATAGATGCCGGGCAGGGCGGCGGCTTCGCTGTCATAGGCGGCCAGCTGCTCGCGGTATGCGCCCTCCAGCGCCGAGAGCGCCTGGCGCTCCGCCGCGGCGTAGATCTCGTCTATGTAGTCGCTGTGGTCCTCGGCGGTGTAGTAGTGCGGCGGGGTGCCGAACTCCTGGGTGTAGACGTTGGTCTGGGCGTAATTGAGGTTCTCGCCCGCGATCTTGGCGTTGCGTGCGGCCTCAAGCTCTGCCAGCAGCTGCTTGTCGGCGTTCACGCCCTTGGCGGCCTCTGCGGCGATGAGGTCGGAATAGTCCACGTTCTTGTCGTATGCGGCCATGCTTGTGCCTCCTGTATTTCATGATGAGTATGAAATATAGCGGCTTTCCCGGGTTTCGCAAGGGCGCAGGACAAATTTTTTGCGCGCGGGAAGCGGTTGACTTGAGGCCGGGGGCGGGATATTATTAGGTCAGAGACCCAAATTCGCCGCGCTTGCCGCGGCTCAGGGAGGCGAACCCTTATGGAACTCACATTAAAGGACTTCGAGCGCGCGGCAAAGCGGCTTGAGGGCATCATACACAAGACCGAGCTCGATTACAGCTCCACCTTCTCCAACATGGCGGGCGGCGAGGTCTGGATGAAGTGCGAAAACAGGCAGAAGACCGGCTCCTTCAAGATACGCGGTGCGGCCAACAAGATAGGCGCGCTGCTCGAGCGTGGGGAGCTGAACGCCGTCGTGGCCTCCTCCGCCGGCAACCACGCCCAGGGCGTGGCCTTCGCCGCGCACAGCCACGGCATCCCCGCCACCATCGTCATGCCCAAGGCTGCGCCCATCGCCAAGGTGCAGGCCACCGAGGGCTACGGCGCCAAGGTCGTCCTCTGCGGCGAATGCTATGACGACGCCTACGCCAAGGCCATGGAGATCTGCGCCGAGGAGGGCGCCACCTTCCTGCACCCCTTTGACGACTACGAGGTCATGGCCGGTCAGGGCACCGTCGGTCTCGAGATACTCAGCGTGCTGCCCACGGTGGACACCGTTGTCGTACCCGTCGGCGGCGGCGGGCTGCTGGCGGGCGTCTCGGCCTGCATCAAGCAGGCGAACCCCCGCGTAAAGGTCATCGGCGTCCAGGCCGAGGGCGCAAACGCCGTCTACCGCAGCTTCCACGAGGGCAGGCACGTCGAGAGCGAGCGCGTCTCCACCATCGCGGACGGCATCGCCGTCAAGTGCCCCGGCGAAAAGACCGTGGCCGAGATTATGAAGTACGCCGACGACATGGTCACCGTCTCCGACAACGACATCTCCGCCGCCATACTGCTGCTCATGGAGCGCACCAAGCAGATAGTCGAGCCCTCCGGCGCGAGCTCCCTCGCCGCCGTGCTCTCCGGCAAGATCGACACCGCGGACAAAAAGACCGTATGCCTCCTCTCCGGCGGCAACATCGACGTCAGCTTCATCCACCGCGTCATAGAGCTCGGCCTCGTCTCCCGGCACAGGCGCATAAAGTTCGCCACCCGCCTGCCGGATTCGCCGGGCAGCCTTATGCGCCTGCTCCACATTATAGCAGACACCGGCGCGAACATTATGACGATAAACCACGACCGGCTCTGTCCCACCCTCTCGCCCAGCGAGATACTCGTGCACATCGCCTGCGAGGTCGGCGGCGAGGAGCACAGCGCCTCTCTGCTCAAGCGCCTGGCCGACGAGGGCTACGACGTCGCGACAGAATGAGCCGAAACCCAACTGAACACACGTTTCCCCGGACGCTTCGGCGCCCGGGGAAATTTTTTTTGCAAACGCCCTTTCGCTTTTTTTGAAAGTCTGTATATTGGCGCCTTGTCGGGAGGTGAGGACTTGGCAAGGCCGAGGAAGGAGACGGCGGCCCAGCTCCGGGAGAGGATAGAGCGCTACTTCGAGCGCCGGGAGGCCGAGGGGCGCTTTCCCACGGAGGCGGGCATGCTGCTCGAGCTGGGTTTGAGCGAGGAAAAATATGCCGCGTATCTCGCGGACGGGCGCTATCGGCCCGAGCTCGAGCGCGCGAGGCTCCGGCGCATGGACTGGCTGGAAAACCAGATGGTGACCGAGTCCGGACGGGCAACGGGCTGCATGAATGCGCTCAAGCAGGAGAAAAACGGCGGCTACGCCGACAAGGCGGGCGCCGGCGCCGAAAAGCGACTGGTCATAAGGCTTGAGGGCGTGGGGAGCGGGGCTGCGGAATGACGGGAGAATATGTCTGGGACCCCGGCGAAGCCAACCCCAAGCAGAAGCTGTTCTTCGAGAGCCGCAAGCTCTACACCGCCTACGGGGGTGCGAAGGGCGGCGGCAAGACCTGGGCGGTGCGCACCAAGGCCCTGCTCGGCGCCTATAACTACGCCGGCATCCGCATCCTCATCCTCCGGCGCACCTACCCCGAGCTCCAGTCGAACCACATCGAGCCGATGCTCAGGATGATAAACCCCGAGATTTGCTCCTACAACGGCTCGCTCCACTCCATCAGCTTCTCAAACGGCAGCCTCATCCACTTCGGACACTGGGCGGGCGAGAACTCGGAGCTGGAGTACAACGGGCAGGAATACGACTGGATATTCCTCGACGAGGCCACGCAGTTCACCTGGCGTGCCTTTCAGTTCCTCGGCGGACTGCTCAGGGGCGTGAACGACTTCCCCAAGCGGATGTACATCACCTGCAACCCCGGCGGCGTCGGCCACCGGTGGGTGAAGCGCCTCTTCATCGACCGCGACTTCATCACCGACGCGGAGAACCCGGAGGCCAGCGAGGACCCGGAGGACTATGTGTTCATCCCCGCCACAGTCGAGGACAACACCGCGCTGCTGCGCTCCTCGCCCGCGTATGTGAGGATGCTCTCCTCCATGCCCGAGGACCTGCGCCGGGCCTATCGCTACGGGGACTGGGAAGCGCTCGGGGGCAGCTACTTCCCCGAGCTCGCGGGCGGGGCGAACATTGTCGAGCCGTTCAAGCTGCCGGACGGTTGGAAGAGATACAGAGCCTTTGACTACGGTCTCGACATGTTTGCCTGCGCCTGGTTCGCCGTGGACGGGGAGGGGCGCAGCTGGATGTACCGCGAGTTCTCCGCCCCCGGGCTCATCGTCCGTGAGGCTGCGGAGGCCATGCTCTCCCACACCCTGCCCGGAGAGCGCATCGAGGTCACCTTTGCGCCGCCGGACATGTGGAACCGGCAGAAGGACACCGGCCGCACCATGGCCGAGATATTCATGGAATGCGGAGTGCCCATAGTGAAGGCCGACAACAACCGCGTGCAGGGCCACCTGCTCATCAAGGAGGCGCTGTCCCGCCGCGGGGAGGAGAGGCCGATGCTCATGTTCTTCAAGAGCTGCCGGAACACCATCGAGGACCTGCGGGACATCCAGGCCGACGAGACCAACCCCAACGACTGCGCCCGCGAGCCCCACGACGTCACCCACCGTGTGGACGCCGTGCGCTATTACTGCATAAGCCGCACCCTCGCCGCCGAGAGCGCCGCCCCGGCGCCCTCCCGCGAGGACGACGGCGAGCCGCTGGAGGACTACGACGAGTTCATGACCGGCGGCAGCCCGAACCGTGGATATCTGGAATTTTAATTTTACAGGAGGACGGAAAATGGAGATCATTCTGCTTATCGCCGCGCTCATAAGTGCCGCGGCAAGCGTGGCGGCGGCGCTCTCGCTCGCGCGCTGCCTCAGGGCGCTGGACGCCCGGGAGGGCGCGGACTGGCGGGAGCTCA
>CAUAHS010000086.1 GCA_958428885.1 uncultured Eubacteriales bacterium | reverse complement strand
CTGTGCGGCCTTCATGGCCACTGGCAGGTGGAAGAGAGTGAACATAGCGCAATAGCCCTGTTTGGCAAATAAAAAAAGCCGCCCGGATGGGCGGCTTTTTTGCGTTTACAGCGGTTTTCTGAGTATGACGCTGCCGTGGAGGTCGCAGACGGGCGTGGGTAGTATTCCGCGCTCGGCGCAAAACTCGGAGACGGCCTTGCCCGCACCGCGGTACTGAGTGCCGTTCACGTCGTGCACCAGCAGCGCCCCGCCGGGGTTCAGTCGGTCCCAGAAGAGGGGCAGGGCTGCGGCGGTGGGGGCGTAGAGGTCGGCGTCTATCGAGACGAAGGCGAAGCTGCGCCCCTCGCAGCCGGCGAAGGTGTCTGGAAACCAGCCCTTGTGGAAGTCGGTCTGCTCCGGGTAGGGCATGAGCTTCCAGACCGTGTTCACGTTCGTCTCGGAAAAGTCGCCCTGCTTTGCGCGGGAGAGGCCCTCGCTGCGCTCCAGCGCCACGTCCTTTTCGGCAAAGCCCTCGAAGGTGTCGAAGAGGTGCAGCATCCGGTCCGGGAAGGCGGCGTTTATGAGCACGGCGAAGTCGCCGCGGTAGACGCCGAGCTCCGCCACGTCGCCGGGTATCTTGAGAGCGTGTATCTGCTCGGCGAGCAGGCGCATAGTGGCCACGCGCGCGTCGAAGAGCGAGAGCTGCTCCGGCCTCACGACCGGTCCGTCGTAGCCCAGCTCACGGAGCTGCTCCTCCATCTGTGCAGCGCGCTCGGCGTCGAGCACGCAGAGGCAGACGCAGTCCGGGTCGCAGATGAGGCTCTCGCGCGGGGAGATGACGGGCAGTCCCGCGAGGCTGCCGCCCCACTTCGCCTCCGAGTTGTCCGCAAAGCACACGGCTCGGTAGCCCGTTCCCAGCAGCCGGGACACCATGGCTCCGACCTGGCCCGCTCCGAAAAGTACGGTCTTTTTCACTCCGTTGCCTCCCTTGCCGAATCCACGATGAGCTGACGCGCCTTATCGCGCAGGAGCTGGCTGCGCACGGGTTCCGCCTCGACCTCGGCCATGACCTCCTCGAGTTCTAGCCCGGTCTCCCCCGCTATCTGCCGATAGACCCCGGCCAGTTCCTCGTCCGTGACGGAGAGCCTCTCACGCTCGGCCACGGCGGTCAGCAGCAGGTCGAACTTCGCCGCGTCCTCGGCCATGGGCCGCTTGTTCTGCCGCCAGAGCTCCAGGTTCTGGTCGATGGAGCCGAGGTAGGCGTCAAAGGCGGCGTCTATCTTCTGCTCGTCGGTCATTGCGCGCTTTTTGGTAGAGTGCTCCTGCATGAGCCGGTCGAGCGTCTCGTCAAAGCCGCGGGGTATGGGCCGGTAGCGCTCCACCAGCTCGCGCACCAGCTCCCGGAAACGCGCGGGCGAGAGCTCGCGGTTGTCGCCGGAGACGGTCTGGAGCATGACGTCCAGCGCCTCGGCCCGGACCTGCGCCCTGGGGCGGACGATTTCCGTCTCGCGGTAGGCCTCGTCGAGGATGTCGATGAAGTCGGCGAGGACGTGATAGATGGCATCGCGCGCGATGCGGAGTTTTTCGCCGGCGAGCATGGACTCTAGCTTCTGCTCCACCATGCCCTTCGGCGGCTCTCCCTTCATATTTGCGCAGGCGGCGGTGAGCGCAGCCGCGGTGAAGCGCTCGGTCTCCGAGCGCGGCACACGCACCTCGAGACCGCGGTATTCGCCGAGCTCCACCTCGGGATATACACAGCAGCTGACGGTGAACTTCGCTCCGCCGCCCTCGAGCCAGGTAACCTCGGTGAGCTGGGGGCGGCCCACGGTGCGGACGCCGTGCTCCGAGAGCCACTTTCCGTAGAGCTGAGGCACGCAGATATCGAGCGCCTCGTCAAAGAGCGCGGTCGCACCGTAGAGCTTTTCAATTTCCTCCCGGGGTGCAAGTCCGGCGGCATAGCCGGGTACGGGGAAACGCTCGGAGTTTTCGACATAGGCGTCGTCAAGCGCCTTTGCAAACTCCCCGGGTTCTATTCTCAGCGTGACGGTGAGGGTGTCGCCGTCGCGGTTTTTGGCAAGTTCGAGCATGGAGCATACCTCCTAAGACTGTAAAGAAGGGGCATCAGCCGAGCCAATGCCCCTTGATGATATCACATTTTCGGCGCTTTTACGAGGGCTTTCGTGAGCGGCACGCCGGAAAAGATGCCGGCCAGTGCGGAGAGATAGACCGTGGCGAGGGCTATGGGATAGCAGCTCCACCACGCGGCGAAGAAGTGCGGTCCGACGCCGGCGTTGACGGCGGTCATGAGCAGCGTCATGAAGGTGCCCATGATGAGCGCGAGGATGATGGTCGAGACCAGGGTGAAGCCCGGCGTGTCGGGCTTGAGCTTGCACGCCCCGGCGAACTTTGCGCCCCAGGCTATGACCGGCACGACGAACACGAAGATGGTGCTCACCGGATAGGCGATGGCGAAGCCCTTCAGGAACGAACCGAGGGTCAGAAAGCCGTTGAGCGCGGGCAGAACGATGCTGAGTGCGACATTAATTATAAGGGATATCCATAGGCTGAGGATCACGTCGAATTTGGTGAGTTTCTTCATATCGATTTCCCCCTTGAATTATTTGAGGTACAAGGATATGGGAGTTGATGCCCTCCCGAGTGTACGGTACAGCAGTTATGATGCGACGGGACCCGGCCCGGCTCAGCAGACGGTCTTTTCCTCGCCGTTTTCGGAGATGACGCTGCGGATAATGAGCGTGTCCGGGTTGCGGACCTTGAAGGCGGCGATGGCGGCGTCGAGCTCGGCGGCGCTCTCGGGCTTCACGCCGTATTCGAGGACGTCGGCTCCGCCCTCGAGCATGCTCTCGAGCTTGCGGACTATGTCCTCCCTGCCGACCTCGCCCTGGGCGCACCAGGAGGCGACGGCGAGCTTGCCGGCGGCATGGATGTTCTCTATGTTCGCGGCGGCGGCGTCGGGCTCGGCGTACCACTCGACGGTGATGAGGTCGGCGAGGCCAGGGGCGGAGGCGAGGTCGTTGAGCCGCGTCACGTACATGCAGGTGGCCGGATGTTCGCCACCGATGCGCTTGTCGCGGAAGGTGTACATGAATATCTTGTCTCCCAGCGCCTGACGCACCGCGCTTATCATCTCGGGCATGATGACGAACCTGATCTCGAACACGTCCTCATACTTGTCTATGCGCCACTCCACGGCGTCGACGGAGCTGTCCTGCGCGAGCTCGGCGGCTCTGGCGAGCACGGCGGAGCGGCTCTTTTCGGTGATGGGCGCTATCTTGCTGCCCGGCTTCAGACTCTGACTGCGGATTTCGATGGTTTTCATTTTGTTCACCTCAATCAAGTAATTATCCTGACTTCCTCGCCTTTTTTGAAGAGGAGGTATTCACTGTGTCCCGTGAGCAGCGCCCTGACCTCCGTGTCCGGGCAGGCTCGGCCTACCATGAGCTCCTGATACATGTCCGCGAGCAGGCGCAGGCGGCGTATATCCTCGGGGTAATAGCGGATGATGGGCATGATGGTCATGGTGCCGAGGCGGGGGATGTGGTGCGTGAGATGTGGCAGCATGGCCAGCTCCTCCAGCGTAAGCTCCTCGGGGTCGCCGTAGACCTGCTCGTCCCCCCTGCGCTGGGATTCCGGCAGCGGGTGGAAAATGCGCTGCTCGTCGCCCACGCTGTACTCGGCGCCGATTATCTGCTGCAATCTGCCGTACTCGGCTTTTATGAAGGCCGCCTTCTCCTCCATGATGAGAGGCAGAAGCTCCTCCTTTTGCAGGTTCAGCAGAGAGACGCCGTGCAGAGACCCGGCCTTTTCGGCATATTCGGCGTATAGATCCATGTTCCGGCTCCTTTCAAACACTCAAATCCAGCTCGTCGATGCGGCGGACTATCTCCTGCTGGCGCTCCTCAAAGCGGAGCTCCTTGTTGTGGAGGTAGTACCTGTCGCAGCCGTAGTGGCCGATGAAGCGGGCGCTGTAATAGTTCGCAGTCAGCTCGGTGACGAAGACGAGCACCTCGTCGCCGTCGGCGAAGGCGCGCTCGCAGAAGGCGAAGGCGTTGTCTAGACCTCGGCTGCCCTCGGCGGCGGCCTGGCGGAGCTTTTGCAGCTCGGCGGCAAAATCGGAGCGCACCAGCTCGAAGTCCGGCACAGAGGCGCCCATCAGCCGGGCTCGGAAGCCCTCTAGCGTCAGCAGCATGCGCTTCATCTCGTGCTGGGACTGCGGCGAGAGCGAGGAAGCGCGCTGTCCAGACTGCAATTTCTCCGTCTGCTGCGCTATCTGCTCCTCTATGAGCTCCGCCGCGCTCCGGCCGGTGCCGAGCTGCGCCTTGACCTCGCGCAGACGCGCCGTCACGAGCTCGAGCACGTTCTCGCTCTCGCAGACGGCCTTGAGCCTGGCCGTCACGCAGTCGAAGATCAGGCCCAGCAGGCTCAGCCGCTCGTCCATCGCCGCCCTCTGGGCTCGCAGGACAATGCTCTCGGACACTGTGCCGTCCACTATCTTCTCGACCTCGTAGTCGCTGCGGTACTTGTTGTAGAGGTCGTAGTACACGGCGAAGTCCTTTGCGATGCGCGGGTCCTGGAGGTACTGGCCGATGAGCAGCTCGTCCACGCGCAGGCCGTTTTCCTCGTAGAGCTTTATCATCTCCGAGAGGTCGTCCCAGCCTCGCGCGGTGACGAAGCGCTTGCCCTCGGCGGTGTTCTCGACCTTGTAGAAGTCCTTTTTCCGCGCGGCGAGGTAGGTCATGACCGAGGCGTGGACGCCCTTTTTGTAGGCGTACTCCTTCCAGGTCTCGTAGTCCGGCTCGACGTCTATGCGCTTGAGGCGGTCCCAGGTCACGATGTCGAAGTCGCGCACGGACTTGTTGTACTCGGGCGGGTTGCCCGCGGTGACTAGTATCCAGCCGGGCGGGACGCGGTGCTGGCCGAAGACCTTGTACTGCAAAAATTGCAGCATGCAGGGCGCAAGCGTCTCGGAGACGCAGTTTATCTCGTCGAGGAACAAGATGCCCTCGGTGAGGCCCGTCTCGCGCATGAGGTCATAGATTGAGCCGATGATCTCGCTCATCGTGTACTCCGAGACCTGATAACGCCTGCCGCCGTACTCCTTTTCGGTGATGTAGGGCAGGCCCAGCGCGCTCTGGCGCGTGTGGTGGGTCATGGAGTAGGACACGAGACCCACGCCCAGTTCCGCGGCTATCTGCTCCATTATGGCGGTCTTGCCTATGCCCGGCGGGCCTATCATGAAGACAGGCCGCTGTTTTTCTATGGGTATGCGATAGGCGCCGAACTCGTCCTTCGTGAAATAGGCCTTCATGGCGGATTCGATCTGCTCTTTGGCCTGTGCGATGTTCAAAAGTCCAGCCTCCTTTCAGATGTCGAGGTCGAATTTGTCAAATGCGTCGCCGGCAAAGTCCCCGGCACGGTAGTCGAGCAGCAGCGCGACTATCTCCATCGCGCGGGACTTCTGCGCCTTTTCCAGCACGCGCTCGAAGTCGGCACGGCCGATGAGGCGGCGGGCGGTGAAATAGCGCACGGCATCCGGCATGTTGCGGTCGATGGCCGCCTCGAGGATGTCCGCGCAGTTGTCGCCGAGGAAGCGCTCGTATGCCGCGCGCGTGCGCTCCGGATAGCCCTCGCCCCGGCGGCAGTAGCCCACGGCGGCTGAGACGCGCTCCGACAGCGTTCCAAAGCTCTCCGGCGGCATGCCCGGTGCGACGATGGAGACGAGGCTATCGCAGCCCTCAAAGGGCTCCGGGCCCAGCGAATCCACCCCAGCGGGCAGAACTATCTCCCTGAGCGCCCGGCAGCGGGCAAAGGCGGAGTCCCCAACGCGCTCCACGCTCTCCGGCAGTGTGAGGAAGATGAGGTTCTGCTTTTCCCGGAACGCCCCGGGCGCTATGGCTCGCACGCCCTCCGGCACGCGGAGGTCGGTGTCCTGCGTGATGTTCCCGCAGCAGACGCCGCCGAGGGTCACAAAGCCCGCCCCATCTGATAGCGCCTCGCAGCCGTCGAAGGCGCCCGCGCCCATGCGCACCAGCGCCGCCGGGAGCTCGATGTCGCTGAGGCTCCGGCAGCCGGAGAAGGCCTCGGCGCCGATTTCCCGGGTCAAGGGCGAGAGGCGCAGCCGCCTGAGCGCGGCGTCGCCCTTGAAGGCCCGGTCGTCCACCTCCACGGCGCTGTCGGGCAGCTCGAGGCTCTGGAGGCGCTTGCAGCCGCCGAAGGCGCGGGAGCCTATCCTCGCGATGCCCTCGCCCACCGTGGCGCGCTCCAGCACGTCGCAGCCGAAGAAAGTGTCGTCCGGCAGAGCGCCGATGCCGCCTGGGACGTCTATCTCCCGCAGCAGGCGGCAGCCGGAGAACACGCTGTCGCCAAGGCTCGTCACCGTCTCCGGGATGACCGCCCGCTCAATGCAGCGGCAGCCCGAAAAGGCGCGCCGTTCTATATCTGTCAGCCCCTCTGGCAGCATGGCGCTCTCGAGGCAGATGCAGCCCGCAAAGGCGTCCACGCCTATCTTCCGGAGCCCGGCGGGAAAGTCCACGCTCCGGAGGTTCTCGCAGCCGGAGAAGGCCCTCTCTCCCATCACGGCCACCGGCCCGGCAAAGCGCACGCGCTCTACGTTGTTGCTGCCGAAAAATACCCAGCCCGGGAGCTTTTTGAGACTCGCGTGGAAGTTTACATAACGTATTGAGCGGCAGCTTGCGAAGATGCCGTTCTCCATCTCCTCCACGCCCTCTTCAAAGCTCACCTCGGCGAGCCTTCCGCAGCCTTTGAAGCAGTGCCAGCCGAGCCGCCGGACGCCTGACGGGATGCGGATCTTTGTGAGCGCAGAGCAGTCCGAAAACGCCCTCCAGCCTATGTCCCGGACGCTCCCGGGGATGTCCACGCGAGAGAGCAGCACCCGCCCCGCAAAGGCGTCGGGCGCGATTGACATAACACCGTCTGGTATGCTTGCCTCGCGGATATTGCGCCGGGCCTTGAAGAGCACGCAGCCAAGGATGAGGAAGTCGTCCTTCCAGTCCGTCTCGTTGGCGTCGTAGTAGCGGTAAAAGGGCGTGCCGGCAAAGGCGTCCGGGCCTATTTCTACAAGGCTTGCGGGCGCTTTCACGCTCTCGAGATTGGCGCACCACTGGAAGGCCTCGGCGCCTATGCGCGTGACGCCCTCGGGTATGACCATCTCGCAGATGTCCCGGCAGTCCTTGAACGCGCCGTCGGCTATCTCGGTGATGCCCTCCGGCAGCTCCGGCCAGGGGTCGGAGCCGCGATATCGCACGAGGCTCGTTCCGCATATCTCAAAATCGTCCATTGCTCTCA
>CAUAHS010000085.1 GCA_958428885.1 uncultured Eubacteriales bacterium | reverse complement strand
TGATGCCTATGAGCGTGCGGCCGTAGGCGGCACGTTCGGCTTCGCCCAGGCGCCTTATCGTGGCCTCGTCGCAGGCGAGCTCGGCGTCCCGGCGTGAGAGCGCGGCGGCGAGCCAGACCAGCGGGTTATACCAGTGCAGCACTAGGCACAGGCAGCGCAGCAGCGCCCAGACGTGGTCGCCGTGGCGGAAGTGCGTCAGCTCGTGCTCCACGCTGTGCGTTAGCGTCACCGGGTCGGCGGCGGCGCCGGGCGTGAGATATATGGCCGGGCGGACGACGCCGAAGAGGCAGGGCGTCTCCACCGCGCCGGAGACATAGAGCGGAAGCTTGCAGCCGGGGTATTCCATGCGCCGGGCGGAGCGCGCAAGCCTCGCGCGGAAGGCGATATTCGTCGCCAAAAACCACAGCGCCATCACTGCCATGCCCGCGTACCAGGCATAGCGCAGGATATCCGACACCGTGACCGGCGTGCCCGTCTCTGCCCCGGTCTCGGGCTCAGCAGCGTCCGGCTCGTGATCCGGCGCCGACAGCTCCTGATCGTATTGGAGCTGCTGCTCGGGCTCGCTCAGGCCGGTGACCGGCTCGGGGGCGGAGAAGCTGGGCGCCTCATTGCCGACGTAGGTCACGACGCGCTGCGCCGCCCTCTCGTCCGCACCGCGCACGAGATTCTGCACGCTCACCACTGCCTCGCCGAAGCTCACCGGTACCAGCAGCCGCACGAGCACCAGCGCCCAGAGCGCGTATTGCAGCCTGGGGCTCAGTCTGCCCCTCAGCACGCGCCGTAGCAGCACCACGGCGAGTATGAGCACCGAGGACGATATTATCCACTCAGCCATCGTGTCCCGCCTCCAGTTTTTGCAGCAGCTCGTAGAGCTCGTCTATCTCGGACTTGGGCAGGGCCTGTTTCTTCGTCAGCGCGCTCACCATGAGGCTCAGGCTGCCGTTATATATGCGGCCGATGAAGTCGCGCGTCTCCGCCACGGCGGCGTCCTCGCGCGATATGAGCGGGCGGAACACCTTGACGCCGCCCTCGCTCTCGCCCGAGACGGCGCCCTTGGCCTCCATGCGGCCCAAAAGCGTCAGCACCGTGCTCCGGCTCCAGCCGCAGCGCTCCCGCAGCAGCTCCGCCGCCTCCCGGCCGGTGAGTTCGCCGCGCTCCCACAGCGCGTCCATCACGCTCCACTCCGCCTCCGTCAATTTTGCAGCAGCCATATGCCTTCCTCCCGGTGATTTACATTTGTAAACTCAGGATAGCATGTAAGTCTACATTTGTCAACAACAGTGGCGCAAAAAAAGCTCCGCCTTTTGCAGACGGAGCTTTTTTCATCAATAATAGCGCTTGTTCTTGTTCTTGCGGGCGGCTTCGGACTTCTTGCGGCGCTTGACGCTGGGGCTCTGGTAGTACTCCTTCTTCCTCAGGTCGGCCAGGACGCCGGCTTTGGCGCAGCTCCGCTTGAAACGCTTGAGTGCATTATCCAGCGACTCGTTTTCCTTAACGTAGATCTCAGACATTCTATTCCCTCCCTCCAAAACACCTTTCGGCGCTGTAAGGGCAATTAACCCGTTAGCATATGCATTATAATGATTTCGAGCGCCGATGTCAAGAGAAACTCACTTGGAGGGCTTTACGATAATGTTCACGAGCTTGTCTTTGACGACTATCGTTTTGACTATCGCACAGCCGTCGGTGAACTTTTTGACTTTGGAATCGGCCAGGGCGGTCTCGACGGCGACGGAGTCCTCGCAGCCCGCGGGGACCACGACGGTGCTGCGGAGCTTGCCGTTAACCTGCACCGCGATCTCCTTCTCGGCGTCGAGGGTCTTGGACTCGTCGTGCTCCGGCCAGGGGCTCAGGCTGGCGATGCCCTCAAAGCCCTGGATCTCCCAGAGCTCCTCGGCGATGTGCGGAGCAAAGGGGCTCAGCAGCGCGAGGAAGGTCTTCATGTCCCCCCTGCTCGGTGCGCTCTCGTAGAACTTGTTCACCAGCACCATCATGGCGGCGATGGCGGTGTTGAACTTCATGTTCTCTATGTCCTCGCTGACCTTCTTGACGCAGCGGTGGACCTCCTTCTCGTTGGCGGCGGAGAGGCTCTCGTCGCCGTCTATGCGCTTCTCGCCCAGGGCCCAGATGCGGTCCAGGAAGCGCTTGCAGCCCTTGACGGCGCTGGGGTTCCAGGGAGCGGCCTTTTCAAAGTCGCCGAGGAACATGATGTAGAGCCTCAGCGTGTCCGCGCCGTACTCCTTGACGACGCTGTCCGGGTTGACGACGTTGCCCAGGCTCTTGCTCATCTTGACGATGGGGTGGTCGGCCATCTCGCCGTACTTGTGCACGAGGTACTTGCGCACCTCGGCTTCGCTGCCGTACTCGGCCAGGAGCTTGTTGCGCTCCTCGTCGGAGAGGTTGGCGTAGTTGTGCGGGTTCAGGCCCAGGATCATGCCGTGGCTCGTGCGCTTGGCGTAGGGCTCCTTGGTGGGCACGACGCCGATGTCGTACAGGAACTTGTGCCAGAAGCGGCTGTACAGCAGGTGCAGCGTGGTGTGCTCCATGCCGCCGTTGTACCAGTCCACGGGGCTCCAGTAGTCGAGCGCGTCCTGGCCGGCGAGGGCCTTGTCGTTGTCCGGGTCCATATAGCGCAGGAAGTACCAGCAGGAACCGGCCCACTGCGGCATGGTGTCGGTCTCGCGCTGGGCGGGTCCGCCGCACTTCGGGCAGGTGGTGTTGACCCAGTCGGTCATCTTGGAGAGCGGGCTCTCGCCGTTGTCGGTGGGCTCATAGCTGTCCACGTCGGGCAGCAGCAGGGGCAGCTCGCTCTCGTCAATCGGCTGCCAGCCGCACTTCTCGCAGTACACCAGGGGGATGGGCTCGCCCCAGTAACGCTGGCGGGAGAACACCCAGTCACGCAGCTTGTAGTTCACCTTGCTGCGGCCGAGGCCCTTCTCCTCCAGCCACTTGGTCATGGTCGGGATGGCCGCCTTGACGCTCATGCCGTTCAGGAAGCCGGAGTTGACCATGATGGCGCTGTCGTCCTTGGCGATGAACGCCTCCTTGGTCACGTCGCCGCCCTTGACGACCTCGATGATGGGCAGGTCAAATTCCTTGGCGAACTCCCAGTCGCGCTGGTCGTGGCCCGGGACGGCCATGATGGCGCCGGTGCCGTAGCTCGCGAGGACGTAGTCGGATATGAAGATGGGGATGGTCTCGCCGTTGACGGGGTTGATGGCGTCGACGCCCTTGGTGCGCACGCCGGTCTTGTCCTTGTTGAGCTCGGTGCGCTCGAGGTCGGACTTTGCGGCGGCCTCAGCCTGATACTTTTTGACCTCGTCCGGGTTGGTGATGGCGCCGCTCTCGAGCCACTCGCGCACGAGGGCGTGCTCCGGCGAGAGGACCATATAGGTCGCGCCGAAGAGCGTGTCGCAGCGGGTGGTGAATACCTTGATGATGTCGCCGGTGGTGGCCTTGAAGTCGACCTCGGCGCCGGTGGAGCGGCCTATCCAGTTGCGCTGCTGGATCTTGACGCGCTCGATGTAGTCGACGTCGTCCAGGTCGTCTATGAGCCTCTGGGCATAGGCGGTGATGCGGAGCATCCACTGGCTCTTCTCCTTGCGGATGACGGGGCTGCCGCAGCGCTCGCACACGCCCTCGACGACCTCCTCGTTGGCGAGGACGCACTTGCAGCTGGTGCACCAGTTCACGGGCATGGACGCCTTGTAGGCCAGGCCGTGCTTGTACATCTGCAGGAAGATCCACTGGGTCCACTTGTAATATTTGGGGTCGGTGGTGTCGACCATGCGGTCCCAGTCAAAGCTGTAGCCGAGCATCTGCAGCTGCTTGGAAAAGCGCTCGATATTGCGCTTTGTGACATCGTGGGGCTGCATGTGGTTCTTGATGGCGTAGTTCTCGGTGGGCAGGCCGAAGGCGTCGAAGCCTATCGGGAAGAGGACGTTCTCGCCCTGCATGCGGCGCTTGCGCGCGACGATGTCCATCGCGGTGTACGGCCTCGGGTGGCCGACGTGGAGCCCGTCGCCGGAGGGGTACGGGAACTCTATGAGGGGATAAAACTTCTTGCGGGTCTTGTCCCCGGTCACGGCCTTGTAGGTCTTGTTCTCAAGCCAGTAGTTCTGCCATTTCTTTTCTATTCTTGCGAAATCGTAAGCCATTTTCTGCTCTTCCCTTCTGTATGTTTAAAAAACCGCAGGCCCCTTTGACCCGAGCTCGAGGCTCAGGCCGTAGGGCCGGGAAGGGCTGAGAGGTTTATCTCCTCGGCGTCGCTCCACAGGTGCTCGAGGTTATAGAACTCGCGCATATCCTGCTGGAAGATGTGCACGATGACGCAGCCGAAATCCAGCAGGATCCAGCCGCCGCCGCGGTAACCCTCACGCCGGAGGGGCGGTTCGCCCAACTCCGAGAGAGCCTTGTCCACCTCGTCGGTCAGTGTCTTGACGTGGGTGGAGCTCGTGGCAGTGCAGATTATGAAATAGTCCGCCAGCACGGTAAGGTCGGTCGTGTGCAGGAGCTTGATGTCCTTCGCCTGCTTTGCGTCCAGAGTCTTAACCGCGGTCTCGGCTATTTCCCTTGGTGTCAGCATTTATATCTCCCCTTCTCGCCTTCTCGCGTTTACTTGCCTCACTGCTGTCCGGCTATATAGCCCTGGGTCATGTCCCAGGTGCCGGTCTCCATGTCGTAGGAGATCATATTGATGTTGTCGCGCGTTATCTCCACCGTGAACGGGTTGAGGTATCCGTTGACCATCTCGAGCCACTCGTCGATGTACGGGATGACGTAGCTCATGCCGAAGACATAGCCGTCTCCCTTGCCGGGGATGGTCTGGAAGGTGATGTTCTCGGCGTCTATCTTCATGAACTCCGTGGCGAAATAGGCCAGGTTGCTGATGGATACGTTGGTGTCCACGCGCTTTTCGTAGATCTCGAAGATCTTGGTCAGGTTCGGGATGTTCTCCAGCGAGAGCGTCTGGCGCGCGAGGGCCATGAGCAGCTTCTGCTGGAACTGTATCCTCTCGATGTCGCCGCCGATATAGGTGTTGGAGCCGTCGTTGGAGATACGGAAGCGCATCGCGTTGACAAAGTCGTCGCCGTCCAGCAGCTGGTAGCCCTGCTTGATGTGGATGCTGACCGGCGGGTTCTGGTCCGGGGCGTCCCAGTCCATGTCGTAGGGGATGTCGTAATAGACGCCGCCGATGGCGTTCACGATGTCCGCAGCTGCCTGGATGTCGATTATCGCCCAGCAGTCCACCTCGTAGCCTATGATATCCTTCACCGCAGCCAGCAGGGCGGAGACGCCGTCGCCGCCGTTATTGATGCTCGCCGGGTAGGGCTGGTTCATCTTCTTGGGGCTGATGGCGATGTTGATGAGCAGGTCACGGGGCAGGTTCACGAGGTTGAGCTTGCCCTCGACGGTGTCGAACATGCCGACGATGTTGGTGTCCGTGTGCAGGCCCTCGCGGTCGAGACCGCTGACGAGGAAGGTCCAGACGCCGTCGCGGCGGTTGCTGTCGACCTGGTCGGGAGCCACGCCCTCGACTCCGCCGGTGGAGCTGCCGTCGTCGCCGGCGCCGTCCGTGTCATAGGTGTTCGGTCCGCCGGACTGGGTGGCGGCGGGCTTGGCCCAGATCTTGAAGCCGGCGTAGGCGCCCACGCAGAGGATGAGCAGCACGCACAGCGCGATGATCGCGCCACGTCCGCGGTGCTTTTTGCGGCGCTGCTCCTCGCGCGAGATGTAGGCGTCCGAGGCGAAGTGTACGTCGTCCTCGTAGTCATAGCCGTTGCCGCTGTACACCGTGTGGTTGGTGCTCCTTATGTCCTCCGTGCTGTCCCGGCGGCTGCGGCGCTTGGGCTCGCTGTGCCTGCTCTCGCTGCGGCGCTGCTCGCTGCGATTGGTATCGCTGCGGCGGGTCTGCTCGCGGCTCTGGCTGCGCCGGGGCTGGGGTTCGGGTTCGTAGTCGTAGTCGTCCTCGTAGTCGTAATCGTAATCGTAGTCGTAGTCTGTCTCCTTGGGCCGGGTCTCCTTTTCCGGCTTGCGCTTTGAGTGTTTGCCGTTTCCGCCGTAGAGATGCATTACACCTTGTCCTTTCCGTACCACTCAAGGGCGCTTACGGTGGCGCCATGGGGTTCTATGCCGTTCTGCCGGAGCTCCTCAAGGCTCATCTCGAGGCCGAGGACCATGGCAGAATCTATGTTCTCATACGCGAGCTTGCGGAGCCGCTCCACGCCGTCGAAGTCGCGCGTGGGCTCTATATAGTCCGCAAGGTAGATTATCTTTTCCAGCAGCGTCATGTCCGCACGTCCGGTCGTGTGCCAGCGGATGGCGCCGTATATGCGGTCCGGCACGCCGAAGAGGTCCCTCGAGAGGGCGGCGCCGGTTATGGCATGGGTGAGTTTGATGTTCTCGCGCTCAAATTTATCGAACACTATACCATATTTCTCCGCCAATATCAACTGCTCGTCCATGCTGAGTTTTTTGGTGATATCGTGCAAAATCCCGGCCTCGGCGGCGTCTCCGGGGTCCTCGCCCCAGCGCCGGGCGAGCGAGGCGGCCTCCTGCTCGCAGCCCGCGACGTGCGGGATGCGGCTGGGCTTGAGATAGGCATAGGCCCGCTCACGCAGCCAGTCGAGCTGAGGCTTTGCGCCGTAGTCGCGCACTCGGATTATCCGGGCGTATACCTCGCCGTCGAGCACGTCGGCACCCCGGCGGGAGACGAGCAGTTCCCGCATCTCCGAGGAGGACATGGGCAGCGGGGCGACGTCTATAACCCGCACCCGCGCTCCGTAGAGCTCCCTGAACCGGCGTGAAAAGCGCTCTATCTCCGGCATGTCGCCCTCGCCTCTGGGCAGGACCGCCAGAGCAGCTCCCGCGAGTATGCCGCGGAAGTCGTGCCAGCGCTCGAAGCTCGTGAGCATGTCCGTGCCTATGACGAGATATATCTCGGCGCCGGGGTACTCCGCCGCGAGCTCGGCGACGGTGTCCGAGGTATAGCTCTCGCCGCCGCGGACGAGCTCCATATCGGAGACCTCCGCCTCCGGGAAGTCGCGGAAGGCTATGCGGGTGAGCTCAAAGCGCTCCCGCGGGTCCGGACTGCCCTCGGCGAGCTGCTTGTGCGGAGGGTCCGCCGCCGGGATTATGAGCAGCTTGTCGGGCCGGAGCGCCTCGCAGGCCAGGCGGGCGGCTCTGACGTGGGCCGGATGGGGCGGGTTGAAGCTCCCGCCGTATACCGCTATCCTCATTTGCGCTTCGCCGCCTTGGGCAGCTCGATCTTCGGGTCCGTCTCGTTGCGCTTGTAGAGCACGAACTTGCTGCC
>CAUAHS010000084.1 GCA_958428885.1 uncultured Eubacteriales bacterium | reverse complement strand
GTGTTCTATCTCCACTCCCGGCTGCTGGAGCGCTCCGCCCACCTCTCCGAGGCGCGCGGCGGCGGCAGCATGACCGCCCTGCCCATAGTCGAGACCCAGGCAGGCGACGTCTCGGCCTATATTCCCACCAACATCATCTCCATCACCGACGGCCAGATCTTCCTCGAGAGCGACCTCTTCTTCGCCGGGCAGAGGCCCGCCGTGAACGTCGGTCTCTCCGTCTCCCGTGTCGGCGGCGACGCGCAGACAAAGGCCATGAAAAAGGCCGCCGGCGCGCTGAGGCTCGATCTCGCCCAGTACCGCGAGGTGGAGGTGTTCACCCAGTTCTCAAGCGACCTCGACGACCTGACTCGCCGACAGCTGACCTACGGCCAGGGCCTGATGCGCCTGCTGCGCCAGCCGCAGTACCATCCCCTGTGCCAGCACGAGGAGGTAGTGCTGCTCGTGGCGTCCCTGAACCATGTGTTCCAGGAGATACCCGTTAAGCAGATGGACGGCTTCAAGGCGGACTACCTTGCCGAAATGGAGTGCTCCGCTTCCGCGCTCTGCCGCAGGATAGACCAGACCGGTCAGCTCGACGACGCCGACGTGCAGACCATACTCGACCTTGCCAGGGCCTTCGTCGCAAAGCGGCTCGGCGCCGCAAAGGGGTGAGCGCATGGCAAGTACGTCCGAGATCAAGGGCAGGATAAACAGCATCAAGGAGACGCAGAAGATCACCAACGCGATGTATCTCATCGCCTCCACCAAGCTGCGCCGTGCCCGCAGCGAGCTTGAGCAGACACGCCCTTACTTCGACGCCCTGCGCAGCGAGATAAAGCGTATCTTCCGCACGGCAAACGACGTGGACAGCCACTACTTCTACCCGCCCGACCGCGAGCCGGAGATCGACGGCACCTACGGCTGCCTGGTCATCACCGCGGACAAGGGTCTCGCGGGCGCATACAACCAGAACGTCCTCAGGCAGGCCCAGCAGCTCCTCGACGACCACAGCGACATGAAGCTCTTCGTCGTCGGGGAATACGGCCGCCGCTTCTTCACGCAGCGGCACATCCCCATAGAGCGGATGTTCCTCTACACGGCCCAGAACCCCACACTCGACAGGGCGCGCGAGATAAGCTCGATACTGCTCGAGCAGTACGACGCGGGGCTGCTCAAGAAGATATTCGTCGTCTACACGGACATGGAGAACGGCCTTGCCGCCTCTGCCCGCTCGACCAGGCTGCTGCCCTTCCACAGGACCTATTTCGCCCCGCCGGAGAAGGAAAAACGCGTCTCGGTCCCCTTCGAGTTCCAGCCCTCGGTCTCCGCAGTGCTGGACGGGATCATGCACAACTATCTGACGGGCTTCATTTACAGCGCGCTCATAGACAGCTTCTGCAGCGAGCAGCAGGCGCGCATGACGGCCATGGACTCGGCAAACCGCAACGCCGAGGACCTCCTGGCCGAGCTCTCGCTGCAATATAACCGCGTGCGGCAGTCGGCCATCACCCAGGAAATAACCGAGGTCACCGCCGGCGCCAAGGCGCAGAGGAAAAACAGCAAAAAAGAGGTGCAGGCATCGTGAATTACGGAAGCATCGTTCAAATATCCGGCCCGGTCGTGGACGTGCGCTTTGAGCCGGGCCGGCTGCCCAGGATACGCGAGGCGCTCACCGTCACGGTTGACGGGGCGGAGCGCGTCATGGAGGCGGCGCAGCACATAGGCGGCGACACCGTCCGCTGCGTCCTGCTCGCCGGGAGCGAGGGTCTCTCGCGCGGCATGAAGGTCAGCGCCCCGGGCACCACCATAACCGTCCCCGTCGGCAAGGCCACCCTCGGGCGCATGTTCAACGTCCTGGGCGAGGTCATAGACGGCGGAGAGCCCCTCGAAGAGGACGTGGAGCGCCACAGCATCTACCGCGAGCCCCCCGCCTTTAAGGAGCAGCAGCCTGTCGGCGAGATACTCGAGACGGGCATCAAGGTCATCGACCTGCTCGAGCCCTATCCCAAGGGCGGCAAGATCGGCCTCTTCGGCGGTGCCGGCGTCGGCAAGACCGTGCTCATCCAGGAGCTCATCCACAACGTCGCCATGGAGCACAACGGCTACTCCGTCTTCACCGGCGTCGGCGAGCGCAGCCGTGAGGGCAACGACCTCTGGAACGAAATGCAGGGCAGCGGCGTCTCCGACAAGACCGCGCTCGTGTTCGGCCAGATGAACGAGTCCCCCGGCGTCCGCATGCGTGTGGCGCTCTCGGGCCTGACCATGGCCGAGTATTTCCGCGACGAGGAGCACAAGGACGTGCTGCTCTTCATAGACAACATCTTCCGCTTCGTGCAGGCCGGCAGCGAGGTCTCCACCCTGCTCGGGCGCATGCCCTCCGCCGTCGGCTATCAGCCCACCCTCGCCAACGAGATGGGCGAGCTGCAGGAGCGCATAACCTCCACGCGGGACGGCTCCGTCACCTCCGTGCAGGCCGTCTACGTCCCCGCCGACGACCTCACCGACCCCGCCACGGCCACGACCTTCACCCACCTCGACGCCACCACCGTCCTGAGCCGCAAGGTCGCCGAGCAGGGCATATACCCGGCGGTGGACCCGCTGCAGTCCAGCTCCCGCCTGCTGGAGCCCGACAAGGTCGGCGAGGAGCACTACCGCATCGCCCGCAGCGTGCAGGAGATACTCGAAAAGTACAGCGAGCTGCAGGACATCATCGCCATCCTCGGCATGGACGAGCTCAGCGACGAGGACCGCACAACGGTCATGCGTGCAAGGAAGATACAGCGCTTCCTCGCCCAGCCCATGCACGTTGCGGAGAAGTTCACCAACATCCCCGGCGAGTATGTCCCGCTCAAGGAGACGCTCCGAGGCTTTGCCGCAATAGTCGACGGCGAGATGGACGAATACCCCGAGATGGCCTTTTTCAACGTCGGCACGATTGACGACGTGAAGAAGAAGGCCGAGAGTATGGAGGCCGGCGAGTGATGGAACCCTTCCAGGTGAAAATACTCGCGGCGGACCACCCCTTTTATGAGGGCGAGTGCTATTCCCTGACGCTGCCGACCTCTGCGGGGATGTACGGCATCCGTGCCCGGCACAGCAACACCATCTTCGCCGTCGTCCCCGGCACGCTGAGCTACCGCACGGACGAGAACACCAGCCTTGAGGCCGCCGTCTCCGGCGGTCTGGCAAAGGTGGAAAACGGCGAGGTGCTCGTCCTCGTGGACACCGCCGAGCGTCCGGAGGAGATAGACGCCAACCGTGCCCGCCGTGACGCCGACGCCGCCAAGGAGGCGCTTTTGCAGAAGAAGAGCATCCAGGAATACCGTGCCGCCCAGGCCACGCTCGCCCGGGCCGTCAGCCGTCTGCGCGTAAAGCGTCGCCACGACCCGCTGTGAGACGATAAAAAGGACCCGGCGGACGCTGCAAAAGCAGTATCCGCCGGGTCTTTTGCGCCTTTCGCGCTTATTCCTTGTGCTGAGTAGCGCAGTCGCTCTTCAGGCCACGGAGCATGTCCACTCCGTGCTTGAGCGCGGGCAAAACAGCGCCCAGGCTCTCCGTGGCGGCCTTCTCGCTGCCGGGCAGGTTCACGATGAGCGTGCCGCCCCGCAGTCCCGCTATGCCGCGCGAGAGCATCCCTCGCGGGGTGATCTTGACGCTTGCCGCACGCATTGCCTCCGCAATGCCCGGCGCAACGCGGTTTATGACCGCCTCGGTCGCCTCCGGGGTCACGTCCCTTCTCGAAAAACCGGTGCCGCCCGTGGTCAGCGCAAGGCACACATCCAGCTCATAGGAGCAGTTCACAAGCTCGCCCTTTATCTGCTCAAACTCGTCCGGAACGATGTTGCAGTATATGACTTCCCAGCCGTCGGCCTCAAGCATCGCCTTGATGGCCGGTCCGCTGGTGTCCACACGCTCTCCCCTGCTGCACCTGTCGCTGACCGTTATAACAGCCGCCGTGTAATTCATCTCTTTACCCCTCCATTATCTAGCGCGCGGTGCGCATATCTGAATCGATTATAACAGATTTACATACGAGTTACAAGCCCGTAACTTTCCGGTTTCAAAAATCCCCTCAGGCGCTCCGTGCTCCGGCTAAGAAGGAGAGCGGCAAAAACCCCGCTCCGCTTTTTGCGGGGCGGGGCGTAATGCGTTTTGCGTTCAGGGCTTGCCCGCAAGGACAAAGCCCAGCAAAATGAGCGTTGCAAGCACGACCAGGGCGGCGAGATAGATGCCGACGCGCTTTTTGCCCGCCACCGGCGGAGCCGCGTGCTCGGACTCGGGCACGAGCTTGGCCTTGCGCAGCGCCGTTACGACCGGCTTGTAGAGCAGCACGGTGAGCGTGGAGTTCACGCTGGCCTTGAAGGCGTTGAAGGGCAGGAAATACGGTATGAGCAGCTCCTCCACGGCCTCGCGCGGCCGGCCCATGTAAAACGGGGTGACGAGCCAGTTCCACAGCAGCATTGCAGCGACGCAGAGCACGCTGCCGACGATGAGGCCGAGCACGGCGCCCCTTATCGTGTGACGCCTGCGGTAGATGAGCGCGGCGGGCACGACCAGGGAGCAGGTGGAGAGCACGTTCATAATGAAGCCCCAGATGCCCGTGTCGCTCGCCGTGAACATTTCTATGAGCGAATCCACGATGGAGATGCCCACGCCGGCCATGGGACCGTAGATAAAGGCTGCGATGGCTATTATAACGTCCTTGGGGTCATACTTGAGCCAGAGCACTATGGGAACCCTGCCCACAAGCATGACGACATAGGCAAGCGCCGCCATCATGGCGAGTATGGCCATTTTCTTCGTGTCCATTCCGCGTTTCACCGACGGGGTCTTTTTAGCAGCATCCATTGTAATTTGCACCTTCCGACAAAAAAGATCAACGCCCGAAGGGGTGTCTCCTTCGGGCGCAGTAATCGCAAACGCAACACACGCATCTTCTTCCATCCAGACTTTACTGTCGGTATCGGAATCGCACCGATTCATGCTTTGGCCGAAACCTCCGCTCGCGGACTTTACCGCCGGTCGGGAATCACACCCTGCCCCGAAGACATCTTTTCGGTTGTCGGCTATACTATACCACCGCGCTGCGCATATTGCAAGGGCGTTGTGAATTAAATAATTTGACAATAATATGATATGAAGATAAAATCGGCTGGTGAGGTGAGAGCCATGGACGGGCGTGAGACGCCGAGGGAAAAAACCTGCTGCTTCACGGGGCACCGCAGTTCCAAGCTGCCCTGGGGCGCAAACGAAAACGACCCGCGCTGCATCCGGCTCAAAGCCGATCTGGCTGACGCGGTGGAGGCCGTGTACGAGGGCGGCGTCAGGCACTTCATATGCGGCATGGCCGAGGGCTGCGACATCTTCTTCGGTGAGGCCGTGGCGGAGCTGCGCCGCAGACACCCAGACGTGACGCTTGAGGCTGCCGTCCCCTTCCCCGAGCAGGATCGCCGCTGGTCCGCCGCGCTCACGGAGCGCTATGACAGGCTGCTTGCCGAGTGCGACGAGCACACCGTGGTCAGCCCGCGCTACACCCCCGAGTGCATGATGCGCCGCAACCGCTATATGGTGGACCGCTCCGGCGTCGTCATCGCTGTTTTCAACGGCTCCTCGGGCGGCACCTTCAACACGCTTCGCTATGCGCTCAAGTCAGGGCTCGAAATAATCGAAATTGACCCGTAAGTCTTTGACATAGAGCCGCATATGATGTATAATGTCAGGCCATGTGTAAGGATGTGAATGATTTGAAAGACGTCATAATCTCAATAACCGGCGTGCAGAACTTCCCCCAGGGCTCGGACGACACGGTCGAGCTCGTCACCGAGGGGAAATACTCCTACCGCGACGGGAAGGGCGAGCTCAGCTATATGGAGAGCGAGCTCACGGGAATGCAGGGCACCCGCACCTCCTTCACCTTCACGCCGACCGAGGTCGTCCTCTCCCGCGAGGGGACGCTCACCAGCAAGATGGTCTTCCGCGAGGGCACGAAAAACACCTTCCTCTACGACACGCCCTTCGGCTCCGCCACCATGGGCCTCGACACGCACAAGATACACTCCACCATGGGCCCGCGCGGTGGGGACATGGAGATAGACTATGTGGTCGACTTCGACCACGCCGTCGTGGGACGGAACAAATTCAGGATAAACGTTAGAGAACAGGGCGGTGCGGCAGATGGCAAATCTTGTTGAAAAGGCGAAAAATCAGATAGACGCTCTCCTTGCTGAGAGCCTTCAGCGCGCGGCGGAGAAGGGCGAATTGCCCTCCGGTGCGGCGCTCTCCGGCACCGTGGAGGTGCCCAAGGACACGAATAACGGCGACTTTGCCGCCAACCACGCCATGACCGGCGCAAAGGCGCTGCACATGGCGCCGAGGAAGATCGCCGACGCGCTCATCGCGAACCTCGACCTCGCCGACAGCTATTTTGCCTCCGCCGAGGCGGCCGGACCCGGCTTCATCAACTTCCGCCTCGCCCCCGCCTGGTACGGCGAGGTCATGGCCGCAGTCCGCTCCGAGGGCGCCGACTACGGCCGCTCCGACGCGATGCGCGGACAGAAGATCATGGTGGAGTTCGTCTCCGCCAACCCCACCGGCCCCATGCACATGGGCAACGCCCGCGGCGGCGTCCTCGGCGACACTCTGGCCGAGGTGCTCTCCCGCGCGGGGGCCGACGTATGGCGCGAGTTCTATGTCAACGACGCGGGCAACCAGATAGAGAAGTTCGCCTCCTCCATCGAGGCGCGCTACGCCCAGCTCATCCTCGGCGAGGACGCCGTCGAGTTTCCCGAGGACGGATACCACGGCGACGACATAAAGGACCTCGCCCGCGCCTTTCTCGAGGAAAACGGTCCCGGCTGGCTGGACAAGCCCGTCGCCGAGCGTCATGCCGCAATGGCGCGCTTCGGGCTCGACCGCAATATACCTAAAATGAAGTCCGACCTCGCCCGTTACGGCATCCAGTATGACGAGTGGTTCTTTGAGAGCAGTCTGCACGAGAGCGGCTTTGTGGCCGACACTGTCTCCGAGCTCACAAAGCGCGGTTTCACCTATGAAAAAGATGGCGCGCTCTGGCTTGCCACCTCCCGCATCCTAGGCGACGAGCTGCGTGCCGCCGGCAAGAGCGAGAAGGACATCGAAAAACTCGACCTCAAGGACGACGTGCTCCGCCGCGCCAACGGCTTTTACACCTACTTCGCCGCGGACATCGCCTACCACCGCAACAAGCTCGCCGTGCGCGGCTTTGACAGGGCCATCAACATCTGGGGCGCCGACCACCACGGCCATGTCGCCAGGCTCAAGGGCGCGCTCGACGCGCTGGGGCTCGACGGACAGCACAGGCTCGAGATCGTGCTCATGCAGC
>CAUAHS010000083.1 GCA_958428885.1 uncultured Eubacteriales bacterium | reverse complement strand
GCGCCCTCGGCGGCGCCGACACGCTGGCTACGGGCTATCCGCTCGCCAAAGCGGCGGAGAAGCTTGGCGGTTACGACCTGCTCATCTGCGGCCGCCACGCCACCGACGCCGAGACCGCTCAGACCGGCCCCATCATCGCCGCCTTCCTCGGCATACCGCAGGTCACCCTCTGCGGCGAGGTCGAGATAGAGGACGGCTGGGCCCTCTGCGAGAGGCTGCTGCCCGACCGCACCGAGAAGGTCCGCGTCAAGCTCCCGGCGCTCATCACCGTCTGCGCCGAGGCCAACGAGCCGCGCTACCCGACCCCCATAAACATAATGAAGGCCCTCAAGAAGCCCCGCCACGTCTGGAACGCCGCCGACCTCGGCTGCGAGCCGGATATGATAGGCATCCCGGGCTCGCCCTCCGTCAACAAGCGCGTGTTCGCCCCGCCCAAGCGGAACACGGACACCAGGTTCTTCGAGGGCAGCGTCGAAGAGATGGCCAAGGCGATAGTCGACACGCTCGAAGCCGAGCGTCTGATATGAAGGAGGCGGCATCCATGGGAAAAGAAGCATACAAGGACATATGGGTGTTCGCCGAGCAGGAGGACGGCGTCCTCTCCGGCACCACCTTTGAGCTGCTGGCCAAGGCGCATGACCTGAAGGCCAAGCTCGGCGGGACCGACGCGGTCGTCGCCGTGCTGCTGGGCAGCGGAGTCGCGGGCCTCGCGCCCACGCTCTTCGCCTACGGAGCGGAGAAGGTCATCGTGGCCGAGAACGACGCCCTCGCCAAGTACAGCGCCCGCCCCTACGAGAAGGCGCTGGTGCAGCTGTGCGAGAAGCGCAAGCCCTCCATCTTCCTCTTCGCCGCCTCTGTGCAGGGACGCGATGTGGCACCCCGTGTCATGTGCTCCCTGCGCACCGGCCTGACCGCCGACGCCATCGACCTCGACGTCGACGAGGAGGGCACCTTCGTCCAGACCACGCCGAACTTCGGCGGCAACATCCTCAGCCACATCGCCATCCCGGAGAAGCGCCCGCAGATGGTCACCGTGCACCCGCGCGTGTTCGAGCCCTTCGAGCCCAAGGAGGGAGCGACGGGCGAGCTGATCACCGAGACCGTGGACGTGGAGCCCGACAACGACTATGTCGTCGTCGAGAGCACCAAAAAGGTCTATGACGGCAAGCCCATCGACGAGTGCGACGTGCTGGTCGCCGGCGGACGGGGCATAAAGAGCGAGGAGGACCTCGCCGAGCTGCGTAAGCTGGCGGGCCTGCTCGGCGGCGAGCTCGCCTGCTCCAGGCCGCTTTGCGACTGCGGCTGGATGCCGCACGAGGAGCAGATAGGCCAGAGCGGCACCACCGTCAAGCCGAAGTTCATCCTCAACGTCGCCATCTCCGGCTCGGTCCAGTACCTGGCCGGCATGCAGAACGCGGGCTGCATCATGAGCATCAACCACACCGCGTCGGCGCCCATCTACGACGTCTCGCACTACGGCGCCGTTGTCGATTACCGCAAGCTCATTCCCGCCGTCATCGACGAGATAGAGCGCAGAAAGGCAAAATAAGCAGCCAATTTATATTAAAGGAGTGCAGTATCAATGAGTGAACGCAAGTTTATAATCCCCGAGTACGGCCCCTTTGCGGGTATGCGCGTCGTCTGCTCCGGCTCCCTTGTCGCCATGCCCTTTGCGGCCACGATGCTGGCCGACTTCGGCGCCGAGGTCATCCAGATAGAGCGTCCCGGCGTCGGCGATACGCTGCGTATGCTGGCTCCGTTTGCCGATGTGAACGGCAAGAAGGTCTCCACCGCCTGGGCTCAGAACGCGCGCAACAAGCTGGCCATGGCCCTGGAGCTGAACCTCAAGTTCGACGAGGTCAAGGAGATATTCTACGGCCTCATCAAGGAAGCCGACATCTTCATGGAGAACATGGTCTGGCTGGACAAGCTGGGCATCTATGACGAGGAGCTGCTCAAGGTCAACCCGAAGCTGGTCATCGTCCACGTCAGCGGCATGGGCCACAAGGAGTTCGGCGGCATCCCCAGCGTCTGCAACCGCGCGAGCTACGACATGATCGGCCAGGCCTTCTCCGGCTGGCTGTACCTGCAGGGCGACCCCGACCGCGATCCCGCCATCGCCAAGCCCTACACCAACGACTACGTCTCCGCCTTCGCCACCGTGTTCGCCGCCCTCTCCGGCTACATCTACGCCCAGAAGACCGGCAAGGGCCAGGTCATCGACGTCGCCCAGTTCGAGGCCATGGCTCAGTACATGTGCGGCACCTACACCGCCTACACTATGGCCGGCATAGTCGGCGAGCGCACCGGCAACTTCAACCCAGCCTTCCAGCCGTACAACCTCTTCAAGAGCAAGGACGGCTTCCTGGTGGCCCTCGGCGCCTTCGGTCCCGGCGTGTACAAGCGCTGCATCCCGGCCATGGGCCTCGACATCGAGTACTTCAACTACAAGGACTGCTCCTCCGGTCCTGCCGCCGTCGCCTCTGAAAAGGGCCAGGAGCTCAACGCCAAGGTCATCGAGTGGTGCGCCAGCCACGACGCTCAGGAGATAGAGAGCATCATGGAGGCCGCACGTGTGCCGTGCGCCACCGTCAACACCGCCAAGAGCGCCTACGAGAACGAGCACTTCCGCTCCCGCGGCGACTGGGTCAAGTACGTCGACCAGACCACCGACAGCGAGATCGAGGCCTTCGGCATCGCCCCGAAGATGAGCGTCACCCCGGGCCAGGTCTGGCGCGGTGCCCCGAGCATGGGCCAGGATACCGACAACATCCTCAAGACCATCCTCGGCTACGACGACGCCAAGATCGCCGAGCTGCACGAGAAGAACCTCATCTGAGACCTCCACATATAAGGAAAGACCCCCTGCTCCGGCAGGGGGCCTTTTCTTTCATTTGCGCGGGCCGTCAGCTCCAGATGGCCATGATGAGAGTGCCGCAGAGCATGAGCGCAAGACCCGCTGCGGCCTTTCGGCTCACCTTCTCCTTGAGGAAGAGGGCGGAGAAGACCACGGTCACGAGTATGCTCATCTTGTCGATCGGCACGACGACGCTGACGACGCCGTTTTGTATGGCGTAGTAGTAGCAGAGCCAGGACGCGCCGGTGGCTATGCCGGAGAGAGCGATAAAGAGCGCCTCGCGCCTGTCGAGCTCCCTGAGCTGCCCCTGCCTGCCCTTTACAAAGACGACCACCCAGGCCATGATGAGCACCACGACCGTGCGTATCGCCGTGCCGAGGTTGGACTCGATGCCCTCGATGCCGACCTTGGCCAGTATGGACGTGAGCGCCGCAAAGACGGCGGAGAACACCGCGTAGACGAACCACCGCCCGCCAGAGCTCGGTCCGCCGCTCACAGCCTTGCGCTCCACCATGAGATAGATGCCCACGGCTAGCAGCGCCGTGCCAGCGAGCTTGACGGCGAGGTGCTCCGTCTCCGAGAAACAGACGATGGCTATGAGCACCGTCAGTATCGTGCTGGACTTGTCTATGGGCGCCACCTTGTTCACGTCGGCGAGCGACAGGGCCTTGAAATAGCAGAGCCACGACGCCCCTGTCGCCAGCCCGGAGAGCACCAGAAAGAGCAGCGACCTCGGCGCTATCCTGCCTATCGTGCCCTGCGAGCCGACCACAAAGACCATGAGCCACGAGAAGACCAGCACCACGATGGTCCTCAGCGCGGTGGCGAGGTCCGAATCCGTCTTTTTTATGCCGCACTTGGCGAGCACCGCGGTGACGCCGGCGAAGAAGGCGGAGAGCACCGCCATGAACAGCCACATCTTTATCCCTCCCGCTTTATGTCCGGGCGCCTACCGCACCCGGGGAGCGTTGGCCTCGGCGACAGCTTTGAGGAAGAGCTCATATGCCGGAGCCATGTATTTGAAGTCCTCCGCCACGTGCCCGGCGAGACTGCCTGAAAACAGCAGCTCGAGGTCCGGCTCGTTGTGCGTGAGGCAGATGCTCTTGAGGTCGAGCCACTCTCGCTTTTCCGGCTTCTCGTCGGGGAAGCGGCTGCGTTTGTAGCGCTCGGGCTCGAGCACGAAGCGCTCCTGCTTTCTGTACGCCTTCAATGCAGCGCGCCAGACCGGGTCATCGCGGAGTATGAGCTCGCGGAAGGCGGACATGGTCGCGGGCTCGGTCTGATACCAGCCGCAGCCCCAGCGCAGAGCCCGGGGAGAGAACTCGAACCAGAAGCCCGGCAGTCCCTGCTGCTTGGCCCGCAGAAAGGTCAGCCACATGACGTCCCTGTATATGGGCAGCTCCGGCCCCCTGCGGGTGTCCCGCCAGATACGCGAGATGCTTTTGCCGACCTTTGGCACGCAGATGATGTTTGGGTCGATCTCGGCCATCGCCGGCGTCAGAGCGCACACCAGGTCTGCCAGGGGCTCCACCACCAGACGCTCATATTCGCCGTGGTGCTCGTGGAACCACTCGCGCGAGTCCATCAGCTTGTTCCTGACCAGGAATTCCAGGGTATCTTCGGTAAAAGGCAAAATACACGCCTCCTCTCGGCTGGCATTATACCACATCCGCAGCCATATGCGGAACATTTTGTACCGCGCCTCCGTCTGCCGGAATACGACATTTTTCGCCCTTTATTTGTGGGGCAAAGTGTGATAATATATGTTGGAATCTCACCCGGTAATTTCCCCACGGAGGTATAACATATGCGCGGCTTTATGAAAAGGGTGGACCTGTTCTGCTACAAGCACCCCAGGTTCGGCGTGAACAACCTCATGCTGTATATAGTCTTCGGCACCCTCGCGGTCTGGCTCCTCGGCGCGATGGACACCACGGGCATGATAGAGAGCTACTTGGCCTTCGACGCGGCGGCAGTCCTGCACGGCCAGATCTGGAGGATAATCACCTTTGTTTTCATCCCGCAGTCGAGCGGGCTGTGGCTCTTTCTGTTCTTGTACTTCTACTATTTCGTCGGCAGCACGCTCGAGCGCGAGTGGGGACCCGGCAGGTTCACGATATACTACCTCACCGGCATGCTCATGACGATAATCTACGGTTTCATAACCTATTTCGTCACCGGCAGGTCGTACTTCATGACCTCCAACTACATCAACCTCTCCATGTTCTTCGCCTTTGCCACGCTGTTTCCGGACAACATGGTGCTGCTCTTCTTCATCATCCCCATCAAGATGAAGTGGCTGGCCGTCATAGACGCGCTGTACTTCGTCTATGACATCGTCGCAAACTTCTCCCGCCTCGGCATGATGAGCTTCCTGCCCCTCGTGGCCATACTGAACTACTTCCTCTTCTGCGGGGCAGACCTCTTCTACTCCGTGCTGCCCCGAAAGAAGGCTCAGCGCCGCAACACGGTGGACTTCAAACGCGAGGTGCGCAAGATAAAGTACGAGACCAAGAACAAGAACTACACGCACAAGTGCGCCGTCTGCGGCCGCACGGATGCGGATTATCCGGACCTCGAGTTCCGCTACTGCTCCCGCTGCGTGGGCTATCACTGCTTCTGCCAGGACCACATCAACAACCATATCCACTTCACGGAGTAATAATCCGGGACAGGCAGCAATACTGATATATAAAAATCACTGGTGGTGGGAAAATGGGAACGAGACAAACCCGTAACAGGCGGAGGTATAATCCGGACCATTTGCGGACGGTCTTGCAGACCGTGCTGATGGTCCTGCTCGTGGTGGCGCTCTGCGTGATAGTCGGGCGCAACGTGGCTCTCAACCGAGCGGACATGCAGCACACTGAACTGACGCCGCCCCCCGCGGACAGCGGCACGGTGGTGAACACGGACACGCCGGCGACCGAAAGCTCCGAGCCGGACTCCACGCCGGAGCCCACTCCGAGCCCGACCCCGGAGCCCTTTGAGCCCCACAGCGTGGACTCCACGGCGGAGTCGAACTTCCTCCAGTCCACGGATATCATGGTGGACGGCACAATGTTCGAGGGCGAGTACGAGGACGACACGGGCATATACTTCGGCTATCCCGAGGAGTACAGCTCCCTCCCCGGCGTCATAACCTTCCGCGGCAACAACTTCCGCGACAGCGCCGCCTACGGCACGGCCAACATCACTCAGAAGAAGTTCGGCGGCAGCTGGACGGCGGGCACGGGCTCCCTGACGGCGCCTAACGGCACCTTCTGGTCCGGCAACGGCTGGACGGGCCAGCCCCTCATCGCCGAGTGGCCCAAGGAGACCCGCCAGATCATGAATATGTACGACTGGGCCAAGGAGGCCGAGACGCTCGTGGAGGTCATCTACCCCTCCATGGACGGCTACATATACTTCTACGAGCTCGAGACCGGCAAGGCCACGCGCGATGCGCTGAACCTGGGCTACACCTTCAAGGGCACAGGCACGCTTGACCCGCGCGGCTATCCGCTGCTCTGCGTCGGCAGCGGCTACGACAGCTACAAGGGCACCTCCCACGTGTTCCTCGTGAGCCTCATCGACTTCTCGGTGCTCTATGAGTTCGGCGCAAACGACGGCTTTGCGCACCGCGCCTGGTCGATGTACGACTCGGCGCCGCTCATAGACGCGGACACGGATAAGCTAATCTACTGCGGCGAGAACGGCGTAATCTATATCATCACCCTCGGCACCGAGTACGACGAGGAGGCGGGCACCATCTCTGTCAACCCGACCCGAGCGGCCAAGTGGCGCTATATGTCGAACCGCTTTGCTTCGACGGGTCAGTTCTGGCTGGGCTTCGAGGCCTCGCCGGTGATCTGGCAGAGCCACATGATAGTGCCGGACAACGGCGGCAACCTCATCTGCCTCGACCTTAACACCCTGACCGTGGACTGGGTGCAGGACACCCTGGACGATACCAACTGCACGCCTGTGCTGGAGATAGAGGACGGCCACCCGTACATATACGCGAGCACGTCCTACCACCTCGGCTGGCGGAGCTGGATGACGGCGGATGTGCCGGTCTGGAAGATCGACGCTGAGACGGGCGAGATCGTCTGGCAGGTGAGCTACACCTGCTACTCGGTGGAGGAGCTCTCAGGCGGCACTCAGGGCAGCATCGCGGTGGGCAAGCATAACGTCTCGGACCTCGTCTACGTCCCGATAGCGAGGACGCCGAGCGCGAGCGGCGGCAAGCTGGTGGCGCTGGACAAGGAGACCGGCGAGGAGGTCTGGGTGATGGAGACCCAGGTGTACAGCTGGTCGACGCCGACGCTGGTGTACGACCAGAACGGCGACGGGTACATCCTGTACTGCACGACGGGGTACTATCTGTACCTGTTGGACGCCCGCACGGGCGAGATACTCGACTCGCGCAACCTGGGCGGCCTCTTCGAGGCGTCACCGGCTGTGTACGGCAACTGGCTGGTCGTGGGCCACCGCAACGGCTCAATATACGGCATTGAGCTGACCTGAGGAAAAAAGTCGGCGCGGCGGGAAAAAAGTTCTTGCAATCCCCGCCGCGCCGTGGTATTATAACAAGGCTGAG